>NZ_JBSGBK010000132.1:0-16077 GCF_053601215.1 Amycolatopsis sp. NPDC004772 | reverse complement strand
GCGGGGGCGGGGGGGGTGTGGGGGGGGGGGTGGTTGGCGGGGCGGGCCCCCCCCCCGGGCTCCGGGGCCCCCCCCCCGGGCGGGGCGTCCCTCCACTGTGGAGGGTAGGTGCCGGGCGTTGTCCGTCGCGCGGGAGTGCACGCGCTCGCGGTGGTCGCGGGCTCGCTGCTGCTCGGATTCGTCCTCTTCCTGAGCCGGCCGGCCGCGCCGGTGCCCGAGGTCCCGCCGCCGCCGTCCGCGGTGGACGTCGCGGCGCGGGGGAGCGACCGGCAGTGGGACCTGAGCGGCGCTCGGCTGGGTGACGACGGCACCGGGTTCTTCACCGGCGAGATCACGGTGACGAACCGGGCGGACCGGCCGCGGACGGGATTGTTCCGGCTGACCCTCTTCGCCGGCGGCGCGAAGGTGGCGGAGCTGTTCGGCCAGGCACGATCGGCGGTCGACCCCGGCGCGACGGTGGTGGTCGAGCTGGGGCTCGGCGGGCCGTTCGTGCCCGGCCCGTACGAGGTGGAGTTCCACGAAGCGTTCGCATAGAGGGGCGGGACGGGTGAGCGACGAGGTCATCGGCTGGGCGGTGCGGCTGGCGGCGGAGGTGGCACCGGACGAGGCGGAACTGGTTCCGGCGGTGACGGCGGCGTACCTGGCGGGCGGCGCGGCCCGGCGGGAGCTGTTCGCGCGCACGAACGCGGCACCGGGCGGCTTCGACGTGACCGCGCCGATCGTGCTGTTCCCGCACGTGCTGGCGACGGTGACGCTGGCGGGCCACGCGATCTGGACGGCGCTGGGCGGCAACGCGAGCAGCGTCTCGACGCTGCTGAAGAACCTCGGCGACCTGTGGGACCGCCGCCGCGCGAAGCAGGTCCCGGCCGCGGAACCGCAGGCGCCGGGGCTGCCCGAGCTGAACCACCTGATCGACGCGATCAGCGCCGAGCTGAAGGCGGCGGGGGTGCCGGAGACCGACAGCGAGGTCCTGACGTTCCGCATCGTCCGGGCCCTGATCAAGGACGGCGCGGGCACCCGGGCCTACCTGGCCGCGGCCCCACCGGAGAACCCGAGCCGATGACCGGCGGCGACGCTCGGCAGGGCGTATCCACGCCACTCCGGCAAACCCTCACCCCACCCCGGTCGCCGGCGCCGCCCTGGCTGCTCTTCTGGTTCCTCACCGCCCTGTGCTGGACCGTGCCCCGGCAGCTCCCGACCTGGCGGGACAGCCTGTTCGACCTCCTCGGCGTCACCCCGAACCCCGCCACCACCGTCCCCGGCAGCGACGTCCTGCGCGTGGCCGGGCTGGTCGATCTCATGCCCGCTGTCGTGTTGCTCGCCGCCGTCGTCACCGTGGCGGGTGCCGGGGTGCGCGGGCGGCTCGTCGAGCGCCGGTACGGGCTGAGCGACGACCTCCGCACCCCGAGCCTCGCCGCCATCGCCGGCTACGCGCGGGCCCAGCTGCCCGGTGTCGAAGTCCGGGCCAACCCGCGGCGCACCGACCTGCTCGCCTTCGCCTACCTCCGCCGTCCCCGGCGGCCGCGGCTCGCCGTCTTCGCCCCGCTCGTCGTGCTCTGGCGGCGGGACCGCGCCGCCGCCGAAGCCGTCGTGCGGCACGAACTCGCCCACTGCCGGCAGGGCGACACCTACCTCGCCGGCGCCACCAGCCCGCTCGCCTTCCTCGTCCGGCACTGGTTCGCCCTGTTCGCCTGGGCCGTCGTCGTGCCGGTGGGGGCGGTGTGGTTCGCCGACGTCCTCGCTCGCGCCGTGCCCTCCACCGGGCAGCTCTTCACCGGGCTGGGCCTGATGCTGCTCAACGCGCTCGGGCTGCTGCTCGCCGCCATCACGCTGCCCGTCGCCGGTTCGTGGAGCGCCGAGTTCGCCGCCGACCACGTCGCCGCGGCCGGACCGGCAATGCGGCTGGGTGCCACGCACCGCGGCCGCGTGCTTGCCAGGCTCACTCACCCGCCCATGGCGCTGCGCCGCCGGCTGCTGCGCGCGGGCCCGCGCGCCACCGCCTTCGCCGCGATCGCGTGCTACCCGCTGGGCTGGCTGGTCCAGCTGGGCTGGCTGCTGCTCGCCGCGCACGCCGCCTGGCTGCCGATCGGCGAATCCGGCACTCTCCGCGCGATCGGGCTCTGGGCGGCCGCGGGCTGGCCGGTCTGGACGGCCGCCGCGCTCTTCCTCGCCGCCTGGCCGCTGCTGCGCCGGCCGTGGGTGCGCCTCGTCAGCTGCTGAACACCGGCAGCGTGAGCCGGGACGGCCGGGCCGCGTCGTGGAACACCTCGAAGCGGTTCGGCTTCCCCGTCACCGCCGATGTCACCGGCTCGTCCGTTCCGTGGTTGCGCGCGAACCGCGGGAACGCGCCGCCCGCGATCTGGACGCGCAGGCGGTGGCCGCGGCGGAAGCGGTACGCCGTCGGGTCGAGTGTCACCTCCGCCGTCACCACGCCGTCCGCGTCCGCGGCCGGGACGCCCGGGCGCAGGCGCAGGATCCCGTCGGTCACGTTGCGCGAAACCCCGCCGGAGTCGACGTCGCAGAGGCGGACGTAGACGTCGGCGTGGCCCAGCTCGGTGCGGACGTGCACGGTCGCCGACACTTCGCCGATGACGTCGAGGTCCGACGGCAGCGGCTCGCCGGTGAACACCAGCACGTCCGGCCGGGCCTCGACCTGCTGGTTGTCGCGCTGCTTCCACTCGCCCGTCAGCAGCGGGCCGCCGACCGCGGGCGTCGGGTCGGCCGGGTCGTAGGTGAACGTCGTCGGCAGCGCCGGTTCGCCGAAGCTCTCGCCGAGGCCGCCGATCGGCCGCAGGTGCGCCTCGGTCGCCTTCGACGGCGGCGGCCACGACTCGAAGTCCAGCCACGTCCCGGCGCCCTGCAGGAACAACCGGACCGGCGAGCGCTGCAGGTACGTCCGGTCGCCGAGCAGGTGCGCGCGCAGGAAGCCGAGCTGGTCGCGGAGCATCGGGCCCATGCTCGCGGGCTCGCCGTGCGCCCACGGCCCGATCGTGATCCGCGGCGCCTTGCCCGCGTCGGCGAGGGTCCGGAAGTCGCGCAGCTGGGAGCCGATGAACAGGTCGTACCAGCCGGTGACCATCGACACCGGGACGTCGAGTCCCGCCACCGCGGCGCTGTGGTCGGACATCGCCCAGTAGTCGTCTCCGGGCGCGAAGTGCCCGGTGATGTCCTGGAGGAACCGCACCGGCTTGCCGATCGCGGCCACGTCGGCGGTGCTCAGCGGCAGCGAGGACATCGCCCGGCGCGTCTTCCGCGTCTGCAGCGGGTTCGGCAGCGCGGCGAAACGCTCCTCTTGGCGGCCGATCATCGCCGACCAGGAGACCATGTTGTCCGCCGCCAGCACGCCGCCCGGGTAGAACGTCGAGACGAACTCCGACGCCGTCACGCCGAGGCACATCGCGGCGAGCGGCGGGTCGAGGTACGGCCCGATCGCCCACTGCGTGTGCCCGAGGTAGCTGGCGCCGGCCGTGCCGAGGGTGCCGTCGCACCACGGCTGCGCGCGCAGCCACTCGGCGGTGGCGATGCCGTCCTCGCGTTCGAGGTGGAAGGGCCGGAACTCGCCGCCGGAGCCGAACGAGCCGCGGGTGCTCTGGACGACCGTCTGCAGCCCGTGCCGGGCGAACGTCTCGCCGAAGAGCTTCGACGCCAGGCCCTTGCGCCCGTACGGCGTGCGGATCAGCACCACCGGCGCCGACGTCGTCCCGGCCGGGGCGTACCGGTCGGCGAGCAGCGTGACGCCGTCGGGCATCGGCACGGCGAGGTCGCGCGTCACGACCGGCTTCGGTCCTTCGGCGCGGGGGAGTCCGAGCAACTTGTCGACAAGTCGGTCCAGCACGGGCGCCCGCCTTCCGAAGTGGAGTAGATCCTTCCGGATCCGACCGTACCTCAGTTCGCGCGGGCGAGGGTTTCCGGACGCAGCAGCTTCGCCAGCTCCTCGGCCGGGATCAGGCCCTTCTCGACGACGAGCTCGGCGACCCCGCGCCCGGTGGCCAGGGCCTCCTTCGCGATCTCCGTGGCGGCCGCGTAACCGATGCTCGGGTTGAGCGCCGTCACCAGCCCGATCGAGTTCTCCACGTACGCGCGCAGGACGTCGACGTTCGCCGTGATCCCGGCGACGCACTTCGACGCCAGCGTCCGGCAGGCCGCGCCCAGGTGCGTGATGCTCTCCGACAGCGAGTGCAGGATGATCGGCTCGAACGCGTTGAGCTGGAGCTGGCCGGCCTCGGCGGCCATCGTCACGGTGACGTCGTTGCCGATCACCTCGAACGCGACCTGGTTGACCACCTCGGGGATCACCGGGTTGATCTTGCCCGGCATGATCGACGACCCGGCCTGCACCGGCGGCAGGTTGATCTCGTTCAGCCCGGCGCGCGGGCCCGAGGACAGCAGCCGCAGGTCGTTGCAGCTCTTGGACAGCTTGACCGCTATCCGCTTCAGGACACCGGACAGGTGCACGAACGCGCCGCAGTCCTGGGTCGCCTCGACCAGGTCGGCGGCGGTCACGACCGGCAGGCCGGTGATCTCGCGCAGGTGGCGGCACGCGGCTTCGGCGTACCCGGGTGCGGCGTTGAGGCCGGTGCCGATCGCGGTCGCGCCGAGGTTGATCTCGTGCAGCAGGGCGACGGCTTCGTTCAGCCGCTGCCGGTCCTCGCCGAGCATCACCGCGTATGTGCCGAACTCCTGGCCGAGCGTCATCGGCACGGCGTCCTGCAGCTGCGTGCGGCCCATCTTCAGCACGTCGTGGAACTCGACGGCCTTGGCCGCGAACGCCTTCTCCAGCACGACCATCGACTCGGACAGCTCGCGCACGGCGAGGATCGTCGCGACGTTGACCGCGGTCGGGTAGGCGTCGTTCGTCGACTGCCCGAGGTTGACGTGCTCGTTGGGGTGCACGACGTGGTAGTCGCCCTTGGCGTGCCCGAGCAGTTCCAGGGCGCGGTTGGCGATGACCTCGTTGGCGTTCATGTTGGTCGACGTCCCGGCGCCGCCCTGGATGACGTCGACGACGAACTCACCGTGCAGCGCGCCTTCGCGGATCTCCCGGCAGGCCGCGCCGATCGCGTCCGCGATGCCGGGGGAGAGCAGGCCGAGCTCGGCGTTGGCGCGCGCGGCGGCTTCCTTCACCGAGGCCAGCGCCTCGACCAGGTGCGGGTAGGCGGCGAGCGTCGTTCCCGTGATCGGGAAGTTCTCGCGGGCGCGGGCGGTGTGCACGCCCCAGTACGCGTCGGCGGGGACGTCCTTGTCGCCGAGCAGATCGTGTTCGCGGCGGGTGGTCATACGGTGCTCCCCACCGGCAGGTTTCCGGAAAAACGCAGGTTGTCCGGGCCGGGCGGGACGTCGATCCCGCACAGCCCGAGCAGCGCGGCCAGCACCGGGTAGCGCGCCCGGTCGCCGCCGTCGGCGATCTTGACCGCGATCGCCGTGCCGTCCGGCAGCGCGGCGACCTGGACGGCCTCGAAGCCGTCCTTGGCGATCAGCCCCGGCACCGCGCGCATGACGGCGGTGACGTCGCGGCGGCTGCCGCCGACCAGCTCCGGGTGCTGCCGGATCCCGGCGGCCACCAGCCCTTCCGGCGTGTCCGGCGCGGCGAGCGCGATCTTCGACACCGCGGTCGCGAGCCCGCGCAACGTCGTCGCGAAGAGCGGCGCGCCGCAGCCGTCGACGGCCACTCGGGCGATGCCCCGGCCGGTCAGGTCCTCGACGGTGGCGGCGATCGCGCGCTGCAGCGGGTGGGCCGGGTCGAGGTAGCCGTCGACCGGCCAGCCGTTCAGCGAGCAGGTCGCGAGCATCGCCGCGTGCTTGCCGGAGCAGTTGTGCCCGAGCCGGCTCGGCGCCCGCCCGGCGGCGAGCCAGCGGTCCCGCTCGACCGGGTCGAACGGAAAGTCCGCGGGGTTCCCGAGCAGGTCGGGCGAGCGCCCGTCGAGGACCTCGAGAGCCGCGTCGAGGTGCAGGGCCTCGCCCGAGTGGCTGGCCGCGGCGATCGCGAACCCGGCGGGGGACAGGCGCAGGCCGAGCCGCGCCATCGCGGTCGCCTGCAGCGGCTTCGCCGTCGACCGCGGGTACATCGGGGAGTCGACGTCCCCGGCGGCGAACCGCGCCGAGCCGTCCGGGGCGAGCACCACGGCCGAACCGTGGTGGACGCCCTCGACCAGGCCGTCGCGGAGCAGCTCGACGAGGGGTTCGTGGCTCACATGCCCTCCTCGTCGAACGCCCGCATGTCGATCCGCTTGCGCACGCCGAACCAGCCGGCGACCAGCGCGACGGCGATGGCGGGCAGCGCGAGCAGGGTGATCCGGCCGGTCTCGTCGAAGCCCATCAGCACCACGACGGCGGCGAGGAACACCAGCGTCGCGATCTCGGTGTACGGCGAGAACGGCAGCCGGAAGGACGGCCGCTCGAGGCCGTCGCGCTTGGCCCGGCGCACGAACAGCAGGTGGCAGAGCACGATGATGGCCCAGGTGGCGAGGATGCCGATCGCGGCGAAGTTCAGCACGATGTCGAAGGCCTCCTTCGGCACCAGGTAGTTCAGTCCGACGCCGAGCACGCAGACGGCCGCGGTGAGCAGGATCCCGCCGTAGGGCACGTGGTTGCGGTTCATCACGCCGGTGAACTTCGGCGCCGAGCCCGCCGTTGCCATCGACCGCAGGATCCGGCCGGTCGAGTACAGGCCGGAGTTCAGGCTGGACAGCGCCGCGGTGAGCACGACCAGGTTCATCACGCTGTCCGCCGCGGGCACGCCCAGGTGCGAAAGCACGGTGACGAACGGGCTCTGGTCCTTCGTGTAGGAGCTCCACGGCAGCAGCATCGCCAGCAGCACGACCGAGCCGACGTAGAAGACGAGGATGCGCCACATGATGGAGTTGATCGCCTTCGGCATGATCTTCTCCGGGTTCTCGGTCTCGCCCGCGGCCACGCCGACCAGCTCGACCGAGGCGTAGGCGAACACCACGCCCTGCACGATCAGCACCATCGGCAGCAGCCCGGACGGGAAGATCCCGCCGTGGTCGGCGATCAGCTGCGGACCGCCCGCGACGCCGTCGACCGGCGTCTGCGTCACCAGCAGGAAGATGCCGATCACCATGAACAGCACGAGCGCGGCGACCTTGATGATGGCGAACCAGAACTCCATCTCGCCGAACAGCTTCACCGACACCATGTTCAGCGTCAGGACGACGGCCAGCGCGATCAGCGCGAGCACCCACTGCGGGATCGGCGAGAAGAACGACCAGAAGTGCGCGTAGAGCGCGATCGCCGTGATGTCGGCGATGCCGGTGGTCGACCAGTTGAGGAAGTGCATCCAGCCGGCGACGTACGCGCCCTTCTCGCCCATGAACTCGCGGGCGTAGGAGACGAACGCGCCGCTGGAGGGCCGGTACAGGATCAGTTCGCCGAGCGCGCGGACGACGAAGAAGGCGAAGAGCCCGCAGACGCCGTAGACGATCGCCAGCGCCGGGCCGGCCTGGGCGAGCCGCCCGCCGGCGCCGAGGAACAGGCCGGTGCCGATCGCGCCGCCGATGGCGATCATGTTGACGTGCCGGGACTTCAGGGCCTTGCTGTACCCGGCGTCGCCCGCGTCCGCGGTGTTGCCGGTCGTGCCCGTGAGGGTCTGTTCGGTCACTGGTCCCCGTTCACGATGCTATTGAGGGTGGCTTCGACGTGCTCCAGGTGCGCGGACATGGCCGCGACGGCGGCGCTCTCCACGCGGCTCTCGATCGCCTTGACGATCGCCCGGTGCTCGATGTTCGACTGGCGGCGGCGGTCGCCGAGCTGGTTGAGGAAGGCGGACTGGCGGGCGAGCGCGTCCCGGATCTCCTCGATCACCTTCCCGAACACCGGGTTGCCCGAGGCCTGGGCGATGGTGATGTGGAAGAGCGAGTCGAGCGCGACCCAGGCGGTGTTGTCGGTCTCGGCGTCCATCCGGTCGAGCAGGTGGGCGAGCAGGTCGAGGTCGTCCTGGCCGCGCCGCACGGCCGCGTACCCGGCGACCGGGATCTCGACGTGCCGGCGGACCTCGATGAGGTCGCGGGCGGAGTAGGGCCCGAAGGTGGGGTTTTCGGCCGGGCCGGTCGCGGTGACGAAGGTGCCCTTGCCGGTCTTCGACTCGGTCATGCCGAGCGCCTGCAGACCGCGCAGCGCCTCCCGGATCACCGAGCGGCTGACCTCGAACTCCCTGCTCAGGGCCGCTTCGGAGGGGAGCTTCTCGCCGACGGCGTGCTCGCCGCGCTCGATCGAGGCGCGCAGGTGGGCCAGCACGGCTTCCATGGCGCTCACCCGGCGAGGACCACCTTGTCCGGCTGTCTGGCTGTCAGACAGGTTCATGGCGGGAATGCTCGGTCCCGGTGCCGCCGGTGTCAACGCGAGGTTCGGTGACTGTGGCCCACCTCACCGTGGCGCTCGTGAGTGGCAAGGCGGGTTCTAACCCGCCTTGCCACTCACGACCGGCGTCCGCGCGTGACCGGTCGGCAGCGGCGCGTGTCGTGATCGTTTCCGCCCGAAGGAGCCGCGCGTCGGTGCACTCCCGCGGCCCCGCCGAGGCGCACAATCGAGCCCGGCGAGTGCGGGATAAGGTGGGAGACCCGCCGCGCGCCGGTCCGGTCCACCTAGGGGAGGTTTTCGCTGGTGTCGAACGATTCCTTCGTCCACCTGCACGTCCACACCGAGTACTCGATGCTCGACGGTGCGGCGAAGATCGCCCCCCTCTTCGCGGAGGCCGCGCGTCTGGGCATGCCCGCGGTCGGCATGACCGACCACGGCAACATGTACGGCGGCGACGAGTTCTACCAGCAGTCCAAGAAGGCCGGGATCAAGCCGATCATCGGCATCGAGGCCTACATCGCGCCGGAGAGCCGGTTCCACAAGAAGCCCGTCTTCTGGGGCCAGGCCAACCAGCGCGGCTCGGACGAGTTCGGTGAGGGCGGCGACGTCTCCGGTGGCGGTGCGTACACGCACATGACCATGCTCGCCTCGAACGCGACCGGCCTGCGGAACCTCTTCAAGCTGTCCTCGCTGGCCAGCATGCAGGGCTACTACCGCAAGCCCCGGATGGACCGCGAGCTGATCTCCGAGAACCACTCGGGGATCATCGCCACCACCGGCTGCCCGTCCGGCGAGGTGCAGACCCGGCTGCGGCTGGGCCAGCGCGAGGAGGCCATCCAGGCCGCGTCCGACTACAAGGACATCTTCGGCGCCGACAACTTCTTCCTCGAGCTGATGGACCACGGCCTGCCGATCGAGCGGTCGGTCCGCGAGGGCCTCCTGGAGATCGGCCGGCTGCTCGACCTCAAGCCGATCGCCACCAACGACTCGCACTACGTCACCAAGGACCAGGCGGACACGCACTCGGCGCTGCTGTGCGTCCAGGCCGGCAAGACCCTCAACGACCCGACCCGGTTCAAGTTCGACGGCGACGGCTACTACCTCAAGTCCGCCGCCGAGATGCGCGAATACTGGGACAAGGAGGTCCCGGGCGCGGCCGACACGACGCTGATGATCGCCGAGCGCGTCGAGTCCTACGAAGAGGTGTACGCGCACAAGGACCGGCTGCCGTTCTTCGAGGTGCCGGAGGGCTACGACCAGGGCAGCTGGCTGCGCGAAGAGGTCCAGCGCGGCCTGAAGTGGCGCTTCCCGGACGGCGTGCCGGACGAGTACTACAACGAGCGCATCGAGATCGAGCTCGACGTCATCATCGGGAAGGGCTTCCCGGCCTACTTCCTGATCGTCGCCGACCTCATCAGCTACGCCCGCCGCGTCGGCATCCGGGTCGGCCCCGGCCGTGGTTCGGCCGCCGGCTCGCTGGTCGCGTACGTCCTCGGCATCACGAACCTGGACCCGATCCCGCAGAAGCTGCTGTTCGAGCGGTTCCTCAACCCCGAGCGCGTCTCGATGCCCGACATCGACATCGACTTCGACGACCGCCGGCGCGGCGAGATGATCCGGTACGCCACCGAGAAGTACGGCGCGGACAAGGTCGCCCAGGTCATCACCTTCGGCACCATCAAGACCAAAGCGGCGATCAAGGACTCCGCGCGCGTCCACTTCGGCCAGCCCGGGTACGCGATCGCGGACAAGATCTCCAAGGCGCTGCCGCCGCCGATCATGGCGAAGGACATCCCGCTCTCGGGCATCGTCGACAACAAGCACGAGCGCTACGGCGAGGCCGCCGAGGTCCGCGCGCTGGTCGAGACCGACGAAGAGTGCAAGACGATCTTCGAGACCGCCCGTGGCCTCGAAGGCCTGATCCGCAACGCGGGCGTGCACGCCTGCGCGGTCATCATGTCGTGCGACCCGCTGACCGACGCGATCCCGCTCTGGCAGCGCGACGACGGCTCGATCATCACCGGCTGGGACTACCCGTCGTGCGAGGCCATCGGCCTGCTGAAGATGGACTTCCTGGGCCTGCGGAACCTCACCGTCATCGGTGACGCGATCGACAACATCAAGGCCAACCGCGGGATCGACATCGACCTCGACACCCTGGGCGTCGAGGACCCGGAGACCTACAAACTGCTCGCCCGCGGCGACACGCTCGGCGTGTTCCAGCTGGACGGCGGGCCCATGCGCGACCTGCTCCGCCGCATGGAGCCCACGGTGTTCGACGACATCGTCGCGGTCGGCGCGCTCTACCGCCCCGGCCCGATGGGCATGAACGCGCACAACGACTACGCCGACCGGAAGAACAACCGGCAGAAGGTCAAGCCGATCCACCCGGAGCTCGACGAGCCGCTGCGGGAGATCCTGGCCGACACCTACGGCCTGATCGTGTACCAAGAGCAGATCATGCACATCGGCCAGAAGGTGGCCGGGTACACGATGGGGCGGGCAGATGTTCTGCGCCGCGCGATGGGCAAGAAGAAGAAGGAAGTCCTCGACCTCGAGTACGAGGGCTTCGAAGCCGGGATGAAGGCCAGTGACCTGGTCCCGGGCGGGTTCTCCGCCGAAGCCGTCAAGGCGCTCTGGGACACGATCCTCCCGTTCGCCGGCTACGCGTTCAACAAGAGCCACGCGGCCGCGTACGGCCTGGTCTCCTACTGGACCGCGTACCTCAAGGCGAACTTCACGCCCGAGTACATGGCCGCCCTGCTCACCTCGGTGGGTGACAACAAGGACAAGTCGGCGGTCTACCTGTCCGAGTGCCGCCGCCTCGGCATCAAGGTGCTCCCGCCGGACGTCAACGAATCGGCCCTGCGGTTCGCGGCCGTCGGGGACGACATCCGCTTCGGGCTGGGTGCCGTCCGCAACGTCGGCGCGAACGTCGTCGAGTCGATCATCAAGACCCGCGAGGAGAAGGGCAAGTACGCGTCCTTCACCGACTTCCTCGACAAGTCCGAGCTCGTGGCCTGCAACAAGCGGGTGATCGAGTCGCTGATCAAGGCGGGCGGGTTCGACTCGCTCGGCCACACGCGGCTGTCGATGATCCAGGTCCACGAAGACGCGGTCGAAGCGGTCGTCCCGCTCAAGCGCCAGGAGGCGATGGGCCAGTTCGACCTGTTCGGCTTCGGTGGCGACGAGGGGGAGGCGGCGCCGTCGTCGTCCCCGCTCGCGCACCTGAAGTTCGGCGAGGAGGAGTACCCGCGCAAGCAGCTGCTCGCCTACGAGCGCGAGATGCTCGGCCTGTACGTCTCGGCGCACCCGCTGGACGGCGCCGAGCGGATCCTGCGCAAGCACGCGCCCAAGCCGATCGCGAGCATCCTCAACGACCCGCCGAAGGAAGGCGAGCTCGTGATCTCCGGGCTGATCACCTCCCTCGAGCGGCGGGTCAACAAGAAGGGCGAACCCTGGGCGATCTGCACGGTGGAGGACATGGACGCCTCGCTCGAGGTCCTGTTCTTCCCGAAGTCGTACGCGCTGTTCGCGAGTGAGCTGATCGAGGACAACGCGGTGCTGGTCAAGGGCCGGGTGAACTGGCGCGAGGACAAGATGTCGGTCTTCGGCGGCGGCCTGGCCACACTGGACCTGTCCGAGGTCGGCACCGGCAACGGCGACGACGAGCCGCCGCTGGTCCTGCTGGCCGCGGCGGAGAAGATCGACCAGTCGGTGGTGAGCGAGCTGCGGTCGACGCTGCTCGCCCACAAGGGGGAGACCCCGGTGCACCTCAAGCTGGTGGGCAAGAACCAGACGGTCTTCGCGCTCTACGACTACCCGGTGAAGGTCAGCTCGATGCTGATCGGCGAGCTGAAGGGCATCCGCGGGATCACCGCGTCGACGTGACGTTCCTCGGGGCGGGATCCGGGCGCACAGCGCGCGCGGATCCCGCCTTTCGTGTTTGCTGGACAGGATGACGTACGAACCCGACCCCCGCCGCTGGAAAGCGCTTGCCGTCTCGCTGACGGCCGGGTTCATGGGCTTGCTCGACGTCAGCATCGTCAACGTCGCCCTCCCCTCGATGCAGGCCGGCCTGCACGCGAGCAGCGGCGGGATCCGCTGGGTCGTCTCCGGCTACGCGCTGGCGTTCGGCCTGGTGCTGGTCACCGGCGGCCGCCTCGGGGACGCGTTCGGCCGGCGGAACATGTTCCTCGGCGCCCTCGCCGCGTTCGTCCTCACCAGCGCGCTGGCCGGCGCGGCCCCGAACGAGCTCACGCTGGTCATCGCGCGGCTCGCCCAGGGGGTCGCGGCGGGCATGCTGACCCCGCAGAACACCGGCCTGATCCAGGACCTCTTCCGCGGCGCCGAGCGCGGCCGCGCGTTCGGGATGTTCGGCGCGGTCGTCGGGATCTCCACGGCGGTCGGGCCGATCCTCGGGGGCGCCATCATCGCGCTCTTCGGCGCCGAGGACGGCTGGCGCTGGGTGTTCTACGTCAACGTCCCGATCGGCGTCCTGGCGTTCGCCCTGGCCCTGCGGCTGCTGCCGCGGAGTGAGAAGAAACAGCTCCGGGTCCGGTCGGAGATCGACTTCGTCGGGATCGGGCTGCTGGCCGTGGCCGTCCTCGGCGTGCTGCTCCCGGTCGTCGAATCCGACCAGGGCGGTCTCGCCCGGCTGTGGTGGCTGTTCCCCGTCGCGCTCGTCTTCGGGGTCGTGTTCGTGCGCTGGGAGCACTCGGTGGTCCGGCGCGGGCGGTCGCCGCTGCTGGACACCCGCCTGTTCACCGGCACCCCCGGCTACGCGGCCGGCGCGGCGGTCGGTGCGCTCTACTTCTGCGGCTTCGCCGGGATCTGGCTGGTCTTCGCGATGTACTTCCAGCAGGGCCTCGGCTATTCGCCGCTGCAGTCGGGCCTGTCGGTGACGCCGTTCGCGCTCGGGTCGGCGGTGTCGGCCGCGGTCGCCGGGCGGCTCGTGCCCCGCTACGGCCGCCGCCTCACCGTGACCGGGCTGGCCATGGTCGCCGCCGGGCTGCTGGGTGTCGCGCTGCTCGCCGAGCTGGTCCCGCCGTCGGCGTCCGGGTGGGCGTTCGCGCTGCCGCTGCTGTTCGCGGGCGTGGGCGGCGGGATGGTGATCTCGCCGAACACGACCTTGACGCTCGAGTGCGTGCCGGTCCGGATGGCCGGGGTCGCCGGCGGCGCGCTGCAGACCGGGCAGCGGATCGGCACGGCGATCGGCACCGCGGTGCTCGCGTCGGTCTTCGGCCTGGTCCTCGGCCGCGGCTATCCCGTGGCGCTCACCGTCGCGCTCGGCTGTGCGGCCGTCCTGACGTGCGGCGCGCTCGCCCTCGCGGTCGCCGAGCTCCGGGCGCGGCGGCACCGGGCGTCCGAGCAAGAGCGGGAAGCCCGGAAGGCCGAGACGTCCGCCGCGGACGTCCACCGGGGTTAGGACACTACTTTCCGCAGATTCGCGATGCTCCATCCGAGTGACGAGCGGGGAAAGACACTGGTGCTACGGAGAGCGACCGGGTAGATCTTATGGAGCCTTCACTGCGCGGCTTCGGCTACCGACAGTGGCAATCAGTCGGCCACCCGGGGATGGGGTGACCGGCTTGAGCGATCGAGGCGTCCGGAGTTCGAGGGAATGGACACACTCGGTCACCTTCCGTCCAGTGGGTGTCGGCGTCCGCGGGGGACCGTCCGGCACTCGCGGAAGGGCTGCCCATCGGTGCCCGCCGGCGCGTGACGGCGGCGGGCGGGCCCGGGTGAGGGGGAACCGGGCCCGTCCGTCTTCTTCACCCGTGTCGTGCTCGCCGCTCCCGCGCTGCTCGTGCTGGGATGATCGCGTCCGTCCGAGGCCGACGCGGGGGAGTCCCGATGACCGAACAGCCGTCCGGGACCCGGGTCTGGTACCGGCCGATGCGCTCCCGCGACCGCGGTGAGCACCACCGCGTCGCGACTCCGCTGGAACTGCTCTTCGACCTGTGTTTCGTGGTCGCCGTCGGCCAGGCCGCGGCGGCGTTGCACCACGCGCTCGCGGAGGGGCACGCCGCGCACGGCGTGACGTCGTTCGCGATGGTGTTCTTCGCGATCTGGTGGGGCTGGCTCAACTTCAGCTGGTTCGCCTCGGCGTTCGACACCGACGACGTCCCGTACCGGCTGGCCACGCTCCTGCAGATCGCCGGCGGGCTGACCATCGCGGCCGGGGTGTCCACCGCGTTCGAGGGCGACTTCCGGGTGATCGTCGCCGGGTACGTCCTGATGCGCCTGGCGATGGTGGTCCAGTGGCTGCGCGCGGCGCGGTCGGAGCCGGAGTGCCGTCCGGCCGCGCTGCGCTACGCCGCCGGGATCGTGGTGGTCCAGGTGCTGTGGATCGCGCGGCTGTGGGTGCCGGGGACGGCGGGCGCCGTCGCGTTCGTCGTGCTGGTGCTGGCGGAGCTCGCCGTGCCGGTGTGGGCCGAGAGCCGCGGGGGGACGACGTGGCACCCCCACCACATCGCCGAGCGGTACGGCCTGTTCACGCTGATCGTGCTCGGCGAGACGATCCTGAGCGCGACCAACGCGATCAAGGAGGGAACGGCCGAGCCCGGGCACATCGGAGCGCTGGTGTCACTGGCCGCGGCCGGCCTGGTGCTCGTGTTCTCGATGTGGTGGCTGTACTTCGACCGGCCGGGACACGCCCGGCTGGTCCGCCGCCCGGGCATGTTCACCTCGATGAGCTGGGGCTACGGCCACTACTTCATCTTCGCCTCCGCGGCGGCGGTCGGCGCGGGCCTCGAGGTGGCGGTGGCGTACGACACGGGGACATCGCACCTCGGCGGAGTGGCGGCGGCATTGCCGACCACGGTGCCGGTGGCGGTGTTCCTGCTGAGCGTGTGGTTGCTGCACATAGGGCCGACGAACGAGTGCCGCCCGATCGCCATCGGCTTCCCGGCAACGGCGGCGCTGGTCCTGGCGGCCTCGTTCACACCGGCCCCGATCCACGCGGCGGCCGGCCTGACGGCGGCACTGGTGGTGGTGACGGTCATCGCAACGCACGGCTCCCCGCGGCCGGCTTGAGGCGCTGGGTCGCCGCGGCCGGTCTGACGGGCGCGCCGTGGGTCCGCGGCCGGGCTTGAGGGGCCACCGGCCTCCGGGCTGGCCTGTGGCGCAACGGCGTCCGCGGTGGTCTAAGGGGCACCGGTTGCTGGGGCTGGCTTGATCGGCGCAACCGGTCTCCGCGTTCGGCCTGAGGGAGCGCCGGTCTCCGCGGCCGCCCACCGGCCCCCGCTGTCGGCCCGAGCGGCGCACCGGTCTCCCCGGCCGGCTTGAGCGGCGCACCGGGCGTCGGGGCCGTCTCCCCGCCGTGGCGGCCGTATCGGTGCAGGTCAGAGGCCTGGCGCGAAAAAAGGTACCCCCCTGTGCAAGGGGGTTTCGGGGGCATGTAAAGTTCTCCAAGTCGCCAGGGAAACCGAGCGGCCGCCGGGAACACGAACCAAGCTCCCACGATCGTGGTAGAGTGGGTGGTCCCGAACCAGGGTGGTATCCCTGGAACAAAGCTTGAAACAAAAGCCGAAGACCAAGGCGCCTTCGCGGCGCGGCGGTCCGAAGTGTGTTGCTTGAGAACTCAACAGTGTGCTAGTGAACTAAGCCAGTAGAGCTTATATTGAAACCCCCTCGTCGGGGTTTCCTTTGAGAGCAAGAAAATTGCCTCGATTGAATTCGAAGACATTGTTGGAGAGTTTGATCCTGGCTCAGGACGAACGCTGGCGGCGTGCTTAACACATGCAAGTCGAACGCTGA
>NZ_JBSGBK010000131.1:0-16126 GCF_053601215.1 Amycolatopsis sp. NPDC004772 | reverse complement strand
TCGGCGTCGGTTAGCC
The DNA here is from genome assembly GCF_053601215.1 of Amycolatopsis sp. NPDC004772. Classification (NCBI taxonomy): domain Bacteria; kingdom Bacillati; phylum Actinomycetota; class Actinomycetes; order Pseudonocardiales; family Pseudonocardiaceae; genus Amycolatopsis; species Amycolatopsis sp. NPDC004772. Next base: position 16,110 of record NZ_JBSGBK010000131.1, on the reverse strand, counting down.
GTGGTGGGCGTCCGGTCCGGGCGGGCCTGCCCAGATGGTCGTCGATCTTGACGTAGAGTGCGGTGAGAAGGGTGTTCAGGTCGGTCGTCACAAACTGATCTTGGACACCCTTCGCCCGTCTCCAGACACCACCCGGCCTTAGGACTTACTCGTCTAGGGGGCGTACTTCCCGACGAAGCTGCCGCAGGTGACGGCCCGCCCGGTGAGCCGGGCCTGGATCGCCTTCTCCAGCCCCAGGTAGTCGAACACCGGCGTGTCGACCGGGATCGACTCCGGAACCGGGCCGCCCGTCGCGAGCATCCGGATCGAATCCGTCTCGAACAGGACCAGGTAGCCGCCTTCGCGGTTCAGCTCGTCCGCCGTCGCGAGCATGCGCTCGGGCGCGTCGCCGACGATCTCCAGCGGCAGCGGCCATTCGAGGGGGAACGGGTTGCGCAGGCCGAACGCCGGGTAGGCGAACGGGCTGTCCGGCAGGATCGCCGTCCGCGCGGCCGGGAAGCGGTCCAGGCAGTCGCGGATCTGCCGGACGAAGGTGAACGTCGAGGGGTTCGTCCGGATCCCCGCCATCGCCGGGGTGACGGCGCCGAGGTCCTCGGTCAGCCGGTCGTGGCTGACGTCGAGGTAGGCGGCCTGGTCGTGGCGGGCGACGACGACCCAGCCGCAGACGGCCACCGCGGTCAGGCCGGCCGTCGCCGTCACCCAGCGGGGCACCGGCCGCGGGCGGGGCGGGACCAGCTGGGCCAGCAGCAGCAACGCCGTCAGGGCCAGGGTGCCGGTGAGTAGCGTCGGCGTGTCGTTGCCCCAGGACAGGCTGGTCATGAACCCGGTGGCGAGCACGAGCAGCCCCGCCCACGGGACCTTCCGCCGGACGGCCGCGTTCACCGGCACGCTGACCGCGACGATCCACCACAGGACGTCCGCCCAGCGCGAGGAGCCGGTGAACCGGCCGTCGACGACGGTCCACACCACCGCCGTGGCCCCGGCGAGCACCAGCACCCAGGACACCACCCGCCCGGCCACGCCGAGCCGGTCGCCGGGCAGCCGGACGGCCAGCAGCACCACGGCGATCGCGGCGAAGAAGCCCAGCTCCCGCACGGGGGCCTTGGTCAGCACTTCCGGGTCGTCGAGCCAGAGCCCGAGCAGCCGCTCGCCGTACGCGGGCACGCCGCCGGTGACCTGCTCGACCATCTCCGGGAAACCGCCGCCGAGGCTCACCCACGCCACGTACGCCAGCCCGGGCGCGCCGAGCGCGAGGAGGTCGAGGACGAACCGGGCCGCGCGGCGCGTGCCCGCCCGCGTCGCCGGGTGCAGCACGAGCCAGACGACGCCGATCACCGCGGCCAGCGCGAAGCTCTGCTTGACGAACACCGCGCAGCCGAGCAGCACCAGCCCGCCGCGGCGGGCGAGCGCGCGGCCGCCGCGCAGGCCCGCGTCCAGGGCCCAGGCGCCGCACGCGGTGAGGAAGATGCCGTCCACGGTGTGCCAGGCCATCAGCGGGAAGGCGTTGAGGTTGATCAGTGACGCGGCCGCGACCAGCGCCGTCATCCCCGGGCCCCAGTCCAGCACCCGGCGCCGGGTGACCAGGGTGGCGAACGCGATCGTGGCCACGACGATCTCGATCATGGACAGGAAGCTGGAGCCGAAGAACAGCGGCATCGGCAGGGCGAAGTCGGCGACGTGCAGCACCGCGGACCCGAGCGGGCGGGCGGAGATGATGTCGGCGTGCGGGACTTCGCCGTGCAGCACGCGCCACGCCTGAGCGAGGATGAAGCCTTGGTCGGAGGGGTGGAAGCCGAAGCGGCCGACGCGCAGTTCGGTGGCCAGCGCGAGCACGACCACCCAGCCGGCGTGGATGCTCCCGCGCAGCAGCGGCCGGGTCTGCCGGACGGGCGCCGGCGGCGTGGCGACGTGCGCAGGACTCGCCACGTCCACGCCCCGCCCGCCTTCCACTCCCGATCACGCCCGGGAAACGATGGTAGCGGCCGGGGCCCGCACCCGGCGGACCGGTGCGAACGCCACCCCGGAAGCCCCGGGGTGGCGTTCGCCGCGCGTCACGCGCCGGACGGTCGCGAACGAGTCATCCGGGACCTCCGACGCCGCCGGGTGTCACCCGAGGGTGCGCCGCGCGGTGCCGATCACGGCCGTCTTGTCGGTCGTGGTGCTGCGATCGAATACGCTGAATTCCGGCATTCCGAACTCCCCAGTTGAAGCCCGTACGGGTGTACGGGACTCGCGCGAGGGTAGAAGTACCGTCGGGTGCGTGCCACCGTTTCGGCGGAATTCGCGGGAATCAGGCACGACGGCGCCAGATCAGGCGGGTCACCGCCGCCGCGACCGACGCCGGCGCCGAACGGCGGGGCAGGCCGCGCGCCTCGGGCGCGGACTCCGGCATCGCCCGGTAGGCCAGGTGCGAGGCGAACCGGGCGAGCTTCGGCGCGGCGAGCGTCGCCAGTTCGGCGGCGCGGCCTTCGGGGAGGCTGAGGATCTCCGGCCGCTCCTCGCACGCCTTCACCACCAGCGCCGCCGCGCGTTCCGGGCTGCTGGACGGGATCCCGCGGTAGCCGGTCGGGGCGATCATCGGCGTCCGCACCAGCGGCATCCGCACCGACGTGAACGTGACGCCGTCCGATAGCGTCTCGCGCCCGGCCGTCAGCCCGAACTCCTCCAGGGCCGCCTTCGACGCCAGGTAGGCCGAGAAGCGCGGGGTGTCGGTCTGCAGGCCCTGGGTCGTCACGTTGACGACGTGGCCGAACCGCCGCTGCGCCATCGGCGGCAGGAAGCCGAGGATCAGCCGCACCGGCCCGAAGTAGTTGATCGCCATCGTGCGCTCGAAGTCGTGGAACCGCTGCGTGGACAGCGCGACCGAGCGCCGGATCGACCGGCCGGCGTTGTTCACCAGCACGTCCACCGCGCCGTGGTCGGCGAGCACGTCCTTGACCAGCGCGTCGATGGCGTCGCCGTCGGTGAGGTCGCACGGGTATGCCGCCGCGGAACCGCCGGCCGCGAGGATCTCCGCCCGCACTTCTTCGAGCTCCGACGCGCGGCGCGCCACGAGGATCACCTTCGCGCCCTTTCGGGCCACGGCGAGCGCGGACGCCCGGCCGATGCCGGACGAGGCACCGGTGATCAGCACCGTCCGCCCGGCCAGGCCGTGGGTGCGGCGCGCGCGGTCGGGGTCGAGGTGGTCCCGCCAGTACCGGTAGAGCGGGGCCGCGTAGTCCCGCAGCTCGGGGAGTTCGATGCCGCTGCCGAACAACGCCGTCGTGGTGCGCGCGGTGTCGAAGACGACGTCCATGGTCAGGTGCGGCAGCACGGCCAGGGGGACGCCGAGCTCCTCCAGGACGGCCGCGCGGGCGGCGCGGCCGCCGGGGATGCGGTCGATCCCGGCCGCGGCCGCGTGCGCCAGGCGGGTGCCGGCCCGCCGGAGGGCCCCGGACGGCTTCTCCGGCAGCACGGCCCGGATCTTCGGGCCGCCCGCGGCGCGCGCGAAGGCGTTGTAGACGGAGTTGAGCGGCTGCGGGCGCGCGGCGGCGAGGTGGTAGGTCGTCCCCGAGGGCGCGTCCCGGTGCATCAGGTGGTCCATCGCCTCGACGACGTAGTCGACCGGCACCAGGTTCGTCGCGCCGAGATCGGGGGCGGCCAGCGGGAGACGGCCGGGCAGGGCCGCCAGCCGCGAGATGGCCGGCAGGAAGTAGTAGGGCCCGTCGACCTTGTCCATCTCGCCGGTGCGCGAGTCGCCGACGACGGCCGACGGCCGGTAGACGCGGAAGGGCAGCGGCTGCTCGCGGACGAGCTTTTCGGCCTGGAACTTCGTCGCGTGGTACGGCGAGCCGAAGCGCTGGCCGAGGTCGAAGTCGGCCTCGGTGAACCGCCCGGCGTGATCCCCGGCCACGGCGATCGACGACACGTGGTGCACCAGCCCGGCCCGCGCCGCGGCCGCGAAGGCCAGCAGGTGGCGAGTGCCCTCGACGTTGGCGCGCCGGTTCGCCTCCTCGTCGGCGGTGAGGTCGTAGATCGCGCCGAGGTGGACGACGTGGTCGAGGTGGGGGAGCTCGGCGGGATCGGCGCCGAGCCGGGGTTCGGCGAGGTCGCCGAGCACCGGGTGCAGCTTGTCCGCGTCCGGCCAGTCCCGCGCGCAGGTGGCCAGGCGCTCGCGGGAGGTCTCCCGCACCAGCGCGTACACCGCGGACGTCTCCGGCCGCCGCAGCAGCCGGGCGACCAGGCGTTTCCCGATGAAGCCCGTCGCGCCCGTCACGAAGTAGGTCGTCATGGCCGGTCCCTTCTCGTCGGGCCCGACTCTAACCTACTGAAAAGTAGGAACGGTAGTTGTCAGCTTTCTTCTTCATCGGCCGTCGCGACGACGGCGTCCCGCAGGGCGGCGCGCAGCCGTCCGACGTCGAGCGGCCCGAGCACCGCCGCCTCGCCCGGCGGCGCGACCAGCACCACCTTGTCGTTGCTGACGAACACCGTCACATCCCGGCGCCGGCCGGCCAGATCCCGGCAGCCGATCGACCACTCGCCCCGACTCATGGTCGCCGCCCTCGCTTCCTTGTCGTGGTCGTGCTCCGTGCGAGGGTGGGAGCGGCCCCCGCCGCCGCTATGACGCGCGTTCACCCGATCTGCCTACTCGCGGGTTTTGTCTTGCGCTTTCCGGATTTTCGGCGTAGCCACGGCTCGTGGTGCGGCCGGTTCGCGGGTAGCGTCCGGTCCAGGAGCCGTCTTACTGGAGGTATGGATGTCGGAGCCGCGGAAGATCGTCATCGTCGGTGCGGGCCTGGGCGGGGCATCCGCGGCGGCTGCGGTGCGCGAACGCGGTTACAGCGGCGAAATCCTGTTGCTGGGCTCGGATCCGCACCGCCCGTACGAGCTGCCGCCGCTGTCGAAGGGCGTCCTGCTGGGCAACGCCGACGAACCCGACTGGGTGCACGAAGAGAAGTTCTACGCCGAGAAGGACATCCGCTTCAGCGCCGGCGTCACGGCGACCCGCCTCGAGCTGGGCGCCCGCCTGGTCCTCGACGACGCGGGCGGCGAGCACCGCTACGACCGGCTGGTCCTGGCGACCGGCTCCCAGCCCCGCCGGCTCCCGGTCCCCGGCGGCGACCTGCCCGGGCTGTACACGCTGCGCACCCTCGACGACTCGCTCAAGCTGCGGTCGGCGTTCGCCGCGGCCGAGCGCGTGGTGATCGTCGGCGCCGGCTGGATCGGCTCCGAGGCGGCCGCGGCGGCCCGCACGCACAACGCGGAGGTGACGGTCGTCGACCCGGTGCCGGTGCCGCTGGCGAACGTGGTCGGCGAGACGGTCGGCGGGGTGTTCCGGGACCTGCACGTCGCCAACGGCGTGCACTACCGCCTGGGCGAGCAGGTCGCGGAGATCACCGGCGGCCCGGACGGCGTCCGCGGCGTGCGCCTCGGCACCGGCGAAGAGCTGACGGCGGACGTGGTCCTGATCGCGGTGGGCGCGGTGCCGAGGGTCGAGCTGGCCCACGCGGCGGGCCTGGAGCTCGCGGACGACGGAGGCGTGGCGGTGGACGCGGGCCTCCGCACGGCGGCGCCGGACGTCTACGCGGTGGGCGACATCGCGGCCCACTTCCACCCGAAGTTCGGTCGCCGCGTCCGCGTCGAGCACTGGGCGAACGCGAAGGACCAGGGCACGCACGTGGCGCAGAACCTGCTGGGTGAGAACGAGCCGTTCCTGGCCTCGCCGTACTTCTTCACCGACCAGTACGACCTGGGCTGCGAGTACCGGGGCCTGGCGGACCCGGCCGCGGACGAGCTGGTGATCCGCGGCGACCTGGCCTCCCGCGAGTTCACGGCCTTCTGGCTGCGCGAAGGCGAAGTGGCGGCGGCGATGAACGTGAACATGTGGGACGACGGAGACGCCCTGGGAGCATTGGTGGACGGCCGTCAGAAGGTCGACCACTCGTGGCTCCGAGAAGGCGATCTGTCGAACGCCCAATGACCCTGCTGCGCGGAACGGGCAGGCGATCACACCGCCTGTTGTGACTCTCGCGGAAGCGCGTCGAGATGGCTGTCTCCTGTGATGCTGGCCGATTCGTTCGGTGTACCAAGGGCCGGAACCTGTCGGCTCACCGGAGGCAGGCCGGTCACTTTTGGCAAGGGCGTCAAGACCGGCGAGATCGACTGACTTTGCGACGCTTGGCGGGGCGCCTCGGGCGAGGCGGAGGCGGCCCACTGCCATCTGTCTCAACCTGTGGCGTGGTCTCGTTCGGGTCGGCCGGGCCGGCCTCGACTTCGAGGAAGGGGGTCTTGATCCGGATCCGGCCCTTTTTCCGAAGGGCGAGGACCAGCAGCAGGGCTCCCAGGAGGACGACACCGACTAAGCCCGTCAAGGCCCACAAACTGGCGGAAGACAGCTCCGCGGCACGGGAGAAGAACGCCTCGAACGACACGCGTAACCCAAACTGCCAGCGAGCCCCAGGGCATTCTCACCAGCCGTCAGGGTCAGTTTACTGAACGGGTACTGCCGGTAAGCGTGCATCAGGACGACCCGGCCCCGGGTGATCCGATCTTCTGCATGGCGACACAGATCAGGCAGGCGTCCGCGCGCAGGCCCACACGCCCGCGCATCTCGAAACCTGCTAGACCGGGCAGGCGGCCGGTAAGCGTCGTCGCCAGAGCGGCTTCTTCGCTGCCGCATGCCGCCCCAGTTGTCGGCACCTCACGGCGCACCAAGAGTACTCCCGCCAGGTGATGGCCTTCGCGTCGGTACGGCGTTCTGACTGCGCGACGGCGAAGTGGCGGCGGCGATGAACGTGAACATGTGGGACGACGGAGACGCCCTGGGAGCATTGGTGGACGGCCGTCAGAAGGTGACGGCGGACCAGCTCAAGACGGCAGACCTGGCGTCACTGGCATAGCGCCGAAGGAAGCCACGGCAGCAGCCCGACCGGCGGCAAAGACCGCGGCAGAGAGCAACCCGCAGGACAACACCCAGACCCCCCGCAACCCCGATCCGAAGCAAGAACACGGCCGGCGGCGCCGGGTCAAGGCACGCTTTCCCGCCTTGACGCGGTGCTGCCGGCCGTAGTCACAATCAGGCTTCGGGGTGGCGGGAAGCTCCCCCGAGCCGCTCCCGCAACAGGGCATCAAGCCGCCGCCAGGCCGGGGAAGACGCGTTCACCGCACCCTGCACCAACGCCGGAATCGCGGACCCCGGGTCGTACGCCGGCAGCTCGTCGCCGTAGCGAGCACGCGTGGCCGCGACAAGCCGCGAAGCCAGCGCATCCACGCGCGGATCGTGCGGATCGACGTCGTGCACCCGGTCGTACTCGAGGACCACGGCGAGCAACGCCGGGTCGTCGAGCATCGACGACTGGTCGCGGAAGTTCGCGCGCGCCGTCTCCGGGTGGGTGGCGAACACCAGCAGCCAGAGGTCGCCCTGCAGCGTCACCCAGCGCTCGCTGAACCCGAGGTCCGGCAGCCGGCCGAGGTAGGCCACCACCTCGTCCGGCAGCGGGGACAACCGGCCGGATGCCAGGCGCCGCAGCCGCGACCGGGTGGCCTGCAGGGCCTCGATCCGCGCGGCGAGGTCGTCGTCGATCTGCCGCAGCGCCGAGGCGAGCCCGTCGCCCGCGCGGAGTTCGCGGATCCGGGCCAGCGGGACGCCGGCCTCGGCGAGGGTGCGGATCTTGATCAGCTCGACCGCGTCCGCGGCGCGGTAGCGGCGGTAGCCGGAACCGTCGCGGTCCGGCTCGGGAAGCAGGCCTTTCGCGTGGTAGACGCGGATCGCCTTGGCCGTCACGCCGACGTACCCGGCGAGCTGTCCGATGGTGAGCACCCGGCCATCCTCGCACTTGACCTTGCCCCTGGGGCAAGGTTGCAGACTGGCCCCATGACCGATCACGAGACCCTGCGCGCGCTGGCCGACAAGGGCAACGAAACCGCGCTGGACCGGCTCGCGGACCTCGCCGACACGCGCGGGGACGTCGAGGAGCTGAGCGAGCTGCTGGACGAGGGCTGCGACCGGGCCGGGGAACTGCTCACCCGCCGCGCGGTCGCCGCGAAGGACCTCCTCGAGCTGCAGCGGATCGCCGACGCCGGCCACGAACCGGCCGCCGACGAGCTGGACCGGCTCCTCAGGCGGTAGCCGGGCGGGCCAGCGTCAGGTAGGCCACCAGCGCCAGCGCCGCGAACCCCGCCATGGTCGCGGCCATCGGCACCGCCGTCCCCGGGCCGCCCAGGCCGACCAGCGGCGTCGCCACCGCACCCACCACGAACTGCAGCACCCCCAGCAACGCCGACGCCGCCCCCGCCGAGCGCGGGTGCGACGCCAGCGCCAGCGAACTCGCGTTCGGCATCACCAGGCCGATGCTCGACACCAGCAGGAACAGCGACACCAGCAGCACCGCCAGCGGCGCCTTCAAGAGCACCGAAGCCAGCACGAAAGCCCCGCCGAACACCCCGAGCAGCAGCCCGGACAGCAGCAGCACCCGCTCGCGGACCCGTCCCACCAGACGGCCGTTGAGCTGCCCCGCGAGCACGATCCCGACGCCGTTCGCGCCGAACACCACGCTGTAGACCTGCGGGCTCAACCCGTACACGCCCTGGAGCGCGAACGAGGATCCCGAGATGTAGGCGAACATCGACGCGAACAGCAGCCCCGACGCCAGTGCGTACCCGGCGAACGACCGGTCCAGCGCCAGCCGCCCGTAGGTGCGCATCACCTGGCCGAGCCGCAGCGGAGACCGCACCGCCGACGGCTCCGGCAGGAAGAACACCACCACGGCCAGCAGCAGCGCGCCGAACGCCGTCAGCACGACGAACACCCCGCGCCACGACGTCCAGTTCAGCAGCTGGCCGCCGATCAGCGGCGCCAGGATCGGGGCCAGGCCGCTGACCAGCATCAACGTCGAGAAGAACTTCGTCATCGCGGTCCCGGAGAACAGGTCGCGCACGGTCGCGCGCGCGATCACGATGCCCGCCGCCGCGCCGAGGGACTGCACGAGCCGCGCCGCGACCAGCAGGAATGCGTTCGGGCTCACCGCGCACAGCACCGAGCCCACGGCGTAGAGCACGAGCCCCGCGAGCAGCGGGCGACGGCGGCCCAGCGCGTCCGACAGCGGCCCGAGCACCAGCTGGCCCAGCGCCAGCCCGACGATGAACGCGCTCAGCGTCAGCTGGACCGTGCTGTCCGCCGCGTGCAGGTCGGCCGCCATCCGCGGCAGCGCGGGCAGGTACATGTCGATCGACAGGGGTCCGAAGGCGGTGAGGCCGCCCAGGACGAGGACGAACTTCAGCTGCGCCCGCCGGCTCGGCGCGGTACGTTCCGCCGTGGTGGCCATGCCCGTCCTTTCGCTCCCTCACCGGGGACCAGCGGGAAGAGCCGCGGTGCTATTCCGGCTGTGACCCGTGACACTCCGTGGTCGCTTGACCCGACACCGACACTGATCCGATCAATTTTGCCCCAGTTCGGCGATGGCTCTGGATCGGCGGTCGCGACTGCGATATACATCGGATGTCTGGTCGGTGTGGGTGAAGGGAAACATCCGTGCAGCTTGTGCGTCTCGGGGAGCCGGGGAGTGAGCGTCCGTTCGTGCGGGCCGACGACGGCACGACCTACGAACTGGGCGGCCTCACCGCCGACATCGACGGCGGCTTCCTCGCCGCGGACGGGATCGCGCGCACGGCCGCCGCGCTCGCCGCCGGAGAGCTGCCGGCCGCTTCCGGAACCGGCCTGCGCGTCGGCCCGCCGATCGTCCAGCCCGGCAAGGTCGTCTGCATCGGCATGAACTACCGCCGCCACGCCGAGGAAACCGGCGCGACGCCGCCGACCGAGCCGGTGGTCTTCATGAAGGCGCCGGACGTCGTGGTCGGCCCGGCCGACGACGTGCTCATCCCGCGCGGCTCGGTCAGCACCGACTGGGAGGTCGAGCTCGGCGTCGTCATCGGCAAGACCGCCCGCTACCTCGAAAGCGTCGAGGAAGCGCTGGAGTACGTCGCCGGCTACGTCGTCTCGAACGACGTCTCCGAGCGCGAGCTGCAGTTCCGCGCCGGCCAGTGGGACAAGGGCAAGTCCTGCGAGAACTTCAACCCGCTCGGCCCGGCGCTGATCCCGGCGGGCGAGGTGGCCGACCCCCAGGACCTCGGCCTGCGGCTGTGGGTCAACGGCGAGAAGAAGCAGGACTCCTCGACCAAGGACATGATCTTCACCGTCGCCGAGATCGTCCACCACCTGTCGCAGGTGATGGTGCTGCGGCCCGGCGACCTGATCAACACCGGCACCCCCGAAGGCGTCGCGCTCGGACAGCCCGACCCGAAGCCGTACCTGCGCGACGGCGACGTCATCGAGCTCGAGATCGACGGGCTCGGGCGGCAGCGCCAGACGGCGAGGCAGGCCTGACCATGGCGAAGATCATCGGCATGGAGGTCCTCGACGTCCGGTTCCCGACGTCCAAGGAGCTCGACGGCTCGGACGCGATGAACCCCGACCCGGACTACTCCGCCGCCTACGTCGTGCTGCACGCCGACGGCGGCCCGGACGGCTACGGCCTCGCGTTCACCATCGGCCGCGGCAACGACGTCCAGGCCGCCGCGATCCGCGCGCTCGCACCGCACGTCGTCGGCCGGGACGTCCCGGAGGACGCGGCCGCGCTCGGCGACCTGTCCCGCACGCTCGTCGGCGACTCGCAGTTCCGCTGGCTGGGCCCCGAAAAGGGCGTCGCGCACATGGCCGTCGGAGCGGTGGTCAACGCCGCCTGGGACCTCGCCGCGCGCCGAGCCGGCCTGCCGGTCTGGCAGTTCGCGGCCCGGATGACGCCCGAAGAACTCGTGTCGCTGGTCGACTTCCGGTACCTGTCCGACGCGCTCACCGAAGCCGAGGCCCTCGACATCCTGCGGCGCGCGGAACCGGGCCGGGCGGAGCGGACCAAGCAGCTCGAAGCGGACGGCTACCGCGCCTACAGCACGTCCCCCGGCTGGCTCGGGTACGCGGACGCGAAGCTCGTGCGGCTCGCCGAACAGGCCGTCGCCGACGGCTTCGAGATGATCAAGCTCAAGGTCGGCGGCAACCTCGAGGACGACGTCCGCCGGATGAAACTGGCGCGGGAGACCGTCGGCCAGGACGTCCGGATCGCGGTCGACGCCAACCAGCGCTGGGACGTCTCGGCCGCGGTCACCTGGATGACCGCGCTCGCGCCCTACGACCCGTACTGGATCGAGGAACCGACCTCCCCGGACGACGTCCTCGGCCACGCGGCGATCGCGAAGGCCCTCGCGCCGATCAAGATCGCCACCGGCGAGCACGTCCAGAACCGCGTGATCTTCAAGCAGCTGCTGCAGGCGGACGCGATTTCGGTGCTCCAGCTGGACGCCGCCCGCGTCGGCGGCTTCAACGAGAACCTGGCGATCCTGCTGCTGGCCGCCAAGTTCGGCGTCCCGGTGTGCCCGCACGCCGGCGGCGTCGGGCTCTGCGAGCTCGTCCGGCACCTCTCGATGTTCGACTTCGTGGCCGTGTCCGGCACCGACGCGGACCGCTCGATCGAGTGGGTCGACCACCTGCACGAGCACTTCACCGACCCGGCCGTCGTCGAGCGCGGCCGCTACCTGGCCCCGACCGCCCCCGGGTTCTCCGCGCGCATGCACGACGCGACGCTGCGCCGGTTCCGGTTCCCGGACGGTCCCGAGTGGACGGAGACCGCAAGTGAGTGAATTCGAGGGCCTGGTGGCCGCCGTCACCGGAGGCGCCTCGGGCATCGGCAAGGCGGCGGCGGACCTGCTGGCCGAACGCGGCGCGCAGGTGGCGATCCTCGACCTGAAGCCGGGCGACGACGGCATCCGCTGCGACGTCTCTTCCGACGGCGAAGTCCGTGCGGCCATCGACGCCGTCGTGGACCGCTTCGGGCGCCTCGACATCCTCGTCAACAACGCCGGCATCGGCGCGCAGGGCGACGTCACGGGCAACGACGACGACGAATGGCACCGCGTCTTCGACGTCAACGTCGTCGGCATGGTCCGGCTCGCCCGGGCCGCGCTGCCGCACCTGAAGAACTCGCCGTCCGCGGCGATCGTCAACACGTGCTCCATCGCGGCCTGGGCGGGCCTGCCCAACCGCGCGCTCTACTCGGCCAGCAAGGGCGCGGTGCTCTCGCTGACCCTGGCCATGGCGACCGACCACCTGCCCGACGGGATCCGCGTCAACTGCGTGTGCCCCGGCACGGCGGACACCCCGTGGGTGGGCCGGCTCCTGGACGCCGCCGAAGACCCGGCGGCCGAACGCGCGGCCCTCGCGGCCCGCCAGCCGATGGGCCGGCTGGTGACCGCGGACGAGGTCGCCAACGCCATCGCCTACCTGGCGAGCCCCCGCTCCGCTTCGACCACCGGCACCGCCCTCGCGGTCGACGGCGGCATGTACGGCCTGCGTCCTCGCGGCCCCGTGAACCACGACTAGAACGACTTGATTCCCCGCCGTCATCAAGGAGGATGCTGTGCGCACGAAGGTGATCAAGGTGGCCGCCGTCGCCGCCTGCGGCCTGGTCCTGGCCGCCTGTGGGTCCACTAAGGACAATGCGGCGGCACCCGCGGCGGGTGGCGGCGCGGGCGGCAAGGTCGGCGCGACGCTGCCGCTGCTGACCTCGCCGTTCTGGCAGGCCTACAACAACTACGTGCCCAAGATGGCCCAGGAGGAGGGCGTCGACGTCCTCCCGACGGTCAACGCCGACAGCGACCCCGCGAAGCTGATCACCGACATCGGCACCTTCCTCAACCAGGGCGTCAAGGGCCTGGTCGTGACGCCGCTGGACTCCGCGGCCGTCGTCGCCGGGCTCAAGCAGGCCGAGAACAAGGGCGTGCCGGTGGTCGCGGTCGACGTCGCCCCCGAGAGCGGCAAGGTCGCCATGGTGGTCCGGGCCGACAACAAGGCCTACGGCACCAAGGCCTGCGAAGCGATCGGCGAGAAGGTCAAGTCCGGCAAGGTCGTGCAGATCATGGGCGACCTCGCCTCGGTCAACGGCCGCGACCGCTCGGAGGCCTTCCGCGACTGCATGAAGGCCAAGTACCCGGGCATCCAGGTGCTGGAGATCCCGGCCGAGTGGAAGGCCGACAAGGCGTCCTCCGGCCTGGACAGCATGCTGACCGCGAACCCGGACATCAAGGGCGTCTACATGCAGGCCGGCGGCGTCTACCTGGCCCCGACCGAGCAGGCGCTCAAGCGCAAGAACCTGTTCTTCCCGGTCGGGGACCCGAAGCACGTCGTGCTCGTCTCCAACGACGGCATCCCGCAGGAGCTGGCCGCGATCCGGGCCGGCGAGCTGGACGCCACGGTGTCCCAGCCGGCCGACGCCTACGCGAAGTACGGCCTCTACTGGCTGAAGAAGGCCATGGCGGGCGAGACGTTCAAGGCCGGGCCGACCGATCACGGCAGCACGATCGTGGAGATCAGCCCCGGCATCCTCGAGGACCAGCTGCCAGCGCCCGTCATCACCAAGGACAACGTGGACGACAAGGCCCTCTGGGGGAACAACCTGTGACCGCGCTGCCCGCCGGCGAACCCGCCATCCCGGTGGTCAGCGCGGTAGATGTCGGGAAGCGCTACGGCCCCACCGTGGCGCTCCACGACGTCAGCCTCACCGTGCACCCCGGCGAGTCGCACGCGCTCGTCGGGCGCAACGGGGCCGGCAAGTCGACGCTCGTCTCCATCCTCACCGGCCTGTCCGCCACGGACACCGGGCACGTCGAGTTCGGCGGCGAGCCGGCCCCACCACTGTCCAAACAGGATGACTGGAAGGCGCGCGTCGCCTGCGTGTACCAGCACGCGATGGTCGTCCCGCAGCTCACCGTCGCCGAGAACCTGTTCCTCAACCGGCAGTCCGGCGGCGGGTTCTCGATCGGCTGGAAGTCGTTGCGGCGCAAGGCGCGCGACCTCCTGGAATCCTGGGACGTGCACGTCGACGTCGACACCCCGGCCGGGGACCTCTCGGTCGAGGACCGGCAGTTCGTCGAGATCGCCCGCGCGTTGTCCTACGGCGCCCGGTTCATCGTCCTCGACGAGCCGACCGCGCAGCTGGACAGCCAGGCCATCGAGCGGCTCTTCGAGCGGATGCGCCAGATGCAGGCGGGCGGGGTGACGTTCCTGTTCATCTCGCACCACCTGCACGAGGTCTACGAGGTCTGCCAGGCGGTGACCGTGCTGCGCGACGCGAAGCACGTCCTCACCGCACCGGTTGCCGAGGTGGGCCGCGCGGAACTGGTCGACGCGATGACCGGCGAGCCCGGCGGCCTGTCGGTGCGGGACGCCGCTTCGCGCGAGGCTCTCGGCGCCGGCGCGTCCGAGATCCTCGCCGTCGAGGGCCTCTCCGGCGACGGTTTCCGGGACGTCTCGTTCCGGCTCCGCCGCGGTGAGGTCGTCGGGCTCGCGGGCAGCAACGCCAGCGGCAAGCACCAGGTCGCCGAAACGGTCTACGGCCTGCGGACGCCGTCCGCGGGCACGATCCGCGTCGACGGCTCACCGCTGCGGCCCGGCGACATCCCGGCGGCGCTGCGGGCGGGGATCGGGTGCGTGCCGCGCGACCGGCACCACGAAGGCCTGGTGCTGGAGCACTCGATCGCCGACAACGCCACGATGTCCATTTTGGACAAGCTGGGCCGCGGCGGGATCGCGTCCCCCGCGACGCGGTACGCGAAGGCGGCCCAGGCGCTGAAGGACTACGACATCGTCGCCGCGGGGGCCGACCAGCCGGTGTCGGACCTCTCCGGCGGCAACCAGCAGAAGGTCGTGCTGGCCCGGGCGCTGCTGAGCGAGCCGCGGGTGGTCGTGCTGATCAACCCGACCGCGGGGGTGGACGTGAAGTCGAAGGAGGCGCTGCTCGCGGTCGTCGACCGGGTGCGCGCCGAGGGCAAGGCGGTGCTGATCGTCAGCGACGAGCTCGACGACCTGCGCCTGAGCGACCGGGTCCTGGTGCTGCGCGCCGGGGCCGTGGTCGCCGAACACCAGGCCGGGTGGTCCGACGGCGACCTCGTGGCCGACATCGAAGGAGTCGAGCTTTCGTGACCGACGTGATGACCTCCCCGCAGACGCAGCTGCCCGCGCCACCCCGGCGCCGGAAGGCCGTCTGGCTGCGCGAACTCGCGCTCCTGCCCGCCCTGGTCGTCGTGTTCCTCATCGGCGGCCTGGTCGACGACACCTTCGTCGGCTGGAGCAACATCGTCAGCATCCTGACCGCCTCGGCCGCGCTGTCGCTGGTCGTGCTCGGCGAGTCGCTGGTGCTGATCACCGGCAAGTTCGACCTGTCCCTGGAATCGACCATGGGCCTGGCGCCCGCGCTGGGCGCGATGGTGGTGATCCCGGCGGCGTCGGCCGGCTTCGGCGTCGAGCTGCCCGCCGCGATCGGGCTGCTGATCATCCCGCTGTGCGGGGCGCTGGTCGGGTTCGTCAACGGCTTCTTGATCGTGAAGCTGAAGCTGAACGCCTTCATCGTCACCCTGGCCATGCTGACCGTGCTGCGCGGGGTCCAGGTCGGGTCGACCAAGGGCAAGACGCTGTTCAACCTGCCGGACTCGTTCACCAACCTGGCGACGACGACGTTCGCCGGGCTGCCGATGTCGGTGTGGCTGGCGGCGCTGCTGTTCGCGGTCGCCGGCTGGGTGCTGCGCTACCACCGCGCCGGCCGTGCGCTGTACGCGATCGGCGGCAACCGCGAAGCCGCACGGGCGGCGGGCGTGCGCGTCGACCGGATCGCGTGGGCGGTGTTCGTCGTCGCCGGGATCCTCGCGGCGATCGGTGGGCTCGCGTACACGGGGTACGTCGGCGCGCTGGGCGCGAACCAGGGGTCGGGCATGATCCTGCAGGTGTTCGCGGCGGCGGTGATCGGCGGCGTCTCCCTCGACGGCGGCAAGGGCACCCTGGTCGGCGCCCTCACCGGCGTCCTGCTCCTGTCGTCGGTGTCGAGCCTGCTCAACTACGCGCACGTCACGGCCGAGTGGCAGGGCGCGATCTACGGCGCCATCATCCTGGTCGCGCTGATCATCGCCCGGTACGCGGGCGGAAAGCCCCAAACCTGACACCCGCCGCGTGAAGATCCGACGTTCCGAGTCTGCCGCGGCTGGTCGTGAGTGGTAAGGCGGGTTGGGAAACCCCCGGAACCACAAACACCCGGC
>NZ_JBSGBK010000130.1:0-16128 GCF_053601215.1 Amycolatopsis sp. NPDC004772 | reverse complement strand
GGCGGGTTCTAACCCGCCTTACCACTCACGAGCCGCGGGAGGAGCGGGAAGCCGAGGGCCAGGCCGAGCAGTGCCGGGAGGCCGTGGTTGTCGTGCGCGATCGTGTCGATCACGGCCAGCACCGGCACCGCGAAGGCCATGATCCGGAACTGCACCGGCAGCACCACGCCGTAGCGGCGCGAAGCCACCATGACCACGGCCGCGAGGCCGCCGATCAGGCCCACCACGCACATCGAGTTGCCCGCCCCGACCGGGTTGAGCCAGACGTAGCTCATGACCTGCCCGAACAGGCCGCAGCCGAAGTACAGGACGAGCCAGCGGGCGCGGCCGAACACGCGCTCGGCGAGCGTGCCGAACACCGCCAGCCAGACCAGGTTCGACGTCAGGCCGAACGCCCACCCGTCCTGGAAGAACATGCCCGTGACCAGGCGGTACCACTCGCCCGCGTCGATGCGCGCGGCGTCGCGGTGCATCGCGTCGTACAGCGGCGGGTGGGCCAGCTGCGCGATTCCGCAGGCCAGCGTCACGGCGAAGACCGCGGCGGTCAGGTACGGGCGCCGGCCCGCCCGCGCGAGGGCCCCGAACGGGTTGCGGGATGCGGTGGGCGTGGTCATGGACGAAACTCTAGGCGCGCCACCGCGGTCGCACCCCCGACGTTTGTCACGAACCGCCACGGGAAGGCCCCCAGCATGCGAGCGACAGTCATCTACGGCGCCGGTGACGTGCGGGTCGAGACCGTCCCGGACCCGGAACTGGCGGAACCGACCGACGTCGTCCTGCGGGTCGTGCGGTCCTGCATCTGCGGCAGCGACCTCTGGCCGTACGCCGACATGGCGCCGAGCGAGCACGGCCGGCGCATCGGGCACGAGTTCCTCGGGATCGTCGAGGAGACCGGCGCGGACGTCACCACCGTCACGAAGGGCGACCTCGTCATCGCGCCCTTCGTCTACTCCGACAACACCTGCCAGTTCTGCCGCGAAGGACTTCAGACGTCCTGCCTGCACGGCGGGTTCTGGGGCGCGAAGGGCGTCGACGGCGGCCAGGGCGAGGCGGTGCGCGTGCCGCAGGCCGACGGCACCCTCGTCAAGGTCCCGCACACCGAGGACGACGACCTGCTGGCGTCGCTGCTCACGCTGTCCGACGTCTTCCCGACCGGGCACCACGCCGCGACGAAGGCCCGGGTGCGCGCGGGCCAGAACGTCACCGTGATCGGCGACGGCGCGGTCGGTCTCTCCGCCGTCCTCGCCGCGAAGCGGCTGGGCGCCGAACGGATCGTCCTCATGGGACGCCACCAGGCGCGGACCGACCTCGGCCGCGAGTTCGGCGCAACCGACGTCGTCGCCGAACGCGGTGAGGAGGGCATCGAGAAGGTGCGGGAGCTGACGAACGGCGAGGGCACGCACGCCGTCCTGGAGTGCGTCGGCACGAAGCCCGCCTTCGAGATGGCCGTCGGGGTTGTGCGCCCGGGTGGCTCGGTCAGCCGCGTCGGCGTCCCGCAGTACGAGGAGGGCCCGATCGGCCCGGCGCTGTTCCGGCGCAACGTCACCGTCACCGGCGGTGTCGCCCCGGCCCGGCACTACATTCCCGAGCTGCTGCCGGACGTCCTCGACGGCAAGTACCGGCCCGGCCGGGTCTTCGACCGGACCATCGGGGTCGAGGACGTTCCCGCCGGCTACCGCGCGATGGCGGACCGCGAAGCGCTGAAGGTGCTCATCAAGCCGTGACCCGTCCGGGTGGGGGTCACTCGATCGCGGCGCCGCCCGCATTACGTTGGTACGCATGGACATGATCACCCCCGAGCCGCGCCCCGCCTGGATCGCCGGCCGCCCCGAAGCGGGCGCCACCACCCTCGTCGTGCACCACCCGTACGACGGCAGCGAGGTCGCCACGGTCGCCGTGCCCGGGCCCGACCAGGTCGAACGCGCGGTGGCCGCCGCGGCGTCGGTCGCGCGCGAACTCCGCAGCACGCCGGCGCACGTCCGGGCGGGAGCGCTCGACCACGTCTCCCGCGTGCTCGCCGCGCGCGCCGAGGAGATCGCCGAGGTGATCACCGCCGAGAACGGCAAGCCGCTCAAGTGGGCCGAAGCCGAGGTCAAGCGCGCGGTGTCGGTGTTCCGGATCGCCGCCGAGGAGGCCCGCCGCTTCACCGGCGACGTCCAGCGCCTCGACACCGACCCCGCGGGCGAGGCGCGGCTGGCACTGACCCGCCGCGTCCCGCGCGGGCCGGTGCTCGGCATCGCGCCGTTCAACTTCCCGCTCAACCTGGTCGCGCACAAGGTCGCGCCGTCGCTGGCGATCGGCGCGCCGATCATCGTCAAGCCCGCGCCGCGGACGCCGTTGTCGGCGTTGATCCTCGGCGAGATCCTGGCCGAGACGGACCTGCCCGCAGGCGCGTTCTCCGTGCTGCCGCTGGGAAACGAGGAGACGCAGGCGCTCGTCGCCGACCCGCGGCTGCCGGTCGTGTCGTTCACCGGCTCCGGCCCGGTCGGCTGGTCGCTCAAGGACGCCGCGCCGCGCAAGCACGTCGTGCTCGAGCTCGGCGGCAACGCGGCGGCCGTCGTGCTGCGCGACTGGCCCGACCCCGAAGGCGCCGCGCACCGGATCGCCACCTTCGGCAACTACCAGGCCGGCCAGTCCTGCATCGCGGTGCAGCGGGTGATCGTGGACGCCGCCGTGGCCGAGGAGTTCGTGCCCGCGCTGGTGGAAGCGGTCGAGTCGCAGCGCACGGGCGACCCGTACGACCGCAACACCGACGTCGGCCCGGTCGTCGACGAGGCCGCCGCCGAACGGATCGTCGCGTGGATCGACGAGGCCGTCGAGGCGGGCGCGAAGGTGCTCACCGGCGGCACCCGCGAGGGCGCGACCGTCGCCCCGACGCTGCTCACCGACGTCCCGCCGGACACCAAGGCCTGGAACGAGGAGATCTTCGGACCGGTGCTCGCGGTGTCCATTGTGGACGGCGTGGACGAGGCCTTCCGCTCGGTCAACGAATCGGCGTACGGCCTGCAGGCCGGCGTCTTCACCACGGACGTCCAGCTCGCGTTCCACGCCTCGGCCGAGCTGGAGGTCGGCGGCGTGATCATCGGCGACGTCCCGTCCTACCGCGCCGACCAGATGCCCTACGGCGGCGTGAAGGGCTCCGGCGTCGGCCGCGAAGGCGTGCTCGCCGCGATGCACGACCTGACCGAAGAACGCGTCACCGTCTTCACCGGCATCGAGCTCTAGCTGACCACGCCCTGCCCGAACCGGAAGACGTTGTTGGGGTCGTACTTGTGCGCGACGTCCTGCAGCCGCTTCGCGTTGTCGCCGTAGTAGGCGGTCTTCCAGTCGGGCAGGGCCGGGTCGATGTAGTTGACGTACCCGCCGCCCGCGCCGGCCGCGGCGAGCCCCGCGACGGCGTCGCCGATCGTCTGCGTGACCTTCGCCCGGGTCTTCGCCGTCGCGCCCGCGTAGACCTGCACGCTGGCCAGCGCGTCCCGGTGCCAGAACGCGGTGGCGTCCTTGGCCGGCCCGGCCACCGCGCCGCCGAGGCTGTCGATCAGCAGGTCCATGCCCGGCTTGCCGTCGGCGACCGCGACGACCTTCGCGGCGTCGACCGGGGTGGTGATGATCCGCGAGGACGCGACGAACGACTGGCGGTTCGAGCTGCCCTCGAAGTACTTCATGGCACCGAGGTAGTCCAGGGTCTTCACCACGCGCTGGGCCGGCCGGGCGCCCGCGTTCGTGGTCAGGTTGTTGAGCAGCGTGTTCAGCCCGGCGGCGTCCCCGACGTAGCAGCCGCCGACGCGGCACTGCACCGGCGAGCCGCCCGAGAGCACCAGGTTCGCCCAGAGCTCCGGCGGCATCGCGGCGATCCACTGCTGCCACGCGGCGAGCACGCCGGCGCCCGACCCGGCCGGGAAGCGCAGCGAGAAGACCGTCAGCTCCGGCGGCACCGGGTCGGTGTCGAAGGTGAACTCGGTGACGACGCCGAAGTTGCCGCCGCCCCCGCCGCGCAGAGCCCAGAACAGGTCCGGTTCGGAGCTCGCGGACGCGGTGAGCAGCCGGCCGTCGGCCGTGACGACCTGCGCGGAACTCAAGTGGTCGCAGGTCAGGCCGTACTTGCGGGTGAGTACGCCGATGCCGCCGCCGAGGGTCAGCCCGGCGATCCCGACCGTCGGGCAGGTCCCGGCGGGCAGCACGCGCCCGGCCCGCGCCAGCCCGGCGTAGACGTCCTTCAGCTTCGCGCCGGCGCCGATCACCGCCTTGCCGCCCTGGACGTCGACCTTGTTCAGCGCGGCCACGTCGATGACCAGCCCGCTCTGGGGCACGGAGTAGCCGGCGTAGCTGTGGCCGCCGCTGCGCGCGGCGATGGTGACGCGCCCAGCGGTCGCCCGGACGCAGGCCTGGACGTCCTCGGCGGTGGCCACGGTCGCGACGGCGACCGGGTTGTTGCCGTCGAAGAGCTGGTTGAAGCCGTGCTTGGCGGTGTCGTAACCGTCGGTGCCCGGGCGCAGCAGGCTGCCGGTCAGCTTGGTGCGCAGGTCGTCCCAGTTCGGCGGGCCGGTGGGCAGGCCGCTGGCGGCCGGGGCGGTCGGCGGGGGCGCCGGAGCGGTCGAGGCGACCGGGGCCGCGGGCTGCTCCGGCCCGCACGCGGCGGCGACGGCACCGGCGGCGGAGACGCCCGCGATGCGCAGGAACGCCCTCCGGGGGAGGCCGGGCCGCCCCTGGTCGTGCTCACTGTCCACAGCGGACTCCTCGGTGCCGGGAACGCCCAGTGTAGAGCGGGCGCAAGGCGTTCACCGGACGGAGCGGGCCGATCACGCCCAGGCGGGAATCCGCGGCACGTCCCCTTCGAGGGCGGCGCCGTCGGAGCGCCCGCTGAGCCAGGCCAGCAGCGCCCCGGCCGAGCCCCGCACGGTCGCCTTCGGGGCGGCGCCCATCGTCCATTCGAACCCGTCGCCGGCCAGGCGGAGCGAGGGCAGGTGGGCACCGCGCGAGGCGATGGCGTGCTGGACGACGTCCTCGGTGAGCGGCCCGAGCAGCCCCAGCACCCGGTCCAGGTCGTAACCACGGTCGAGGTCGGCGAGGTGGATGGCCAATTCGGACAGCCGCATCCGCGCGACAACGGCCCCGGTGACGGGCAACCCCTGCCGGTTGCGGGCTTCGCGCGCCCAGGCGTCATCCGGCATGGCGGCGGCGTACTGCTCGAAGCGCCCGGCAGAGGCGACGAAGTCGGCGAGCAGATCGGCGGCGCCGTGCCGGGCACTGGTTTCGATGTCCCGCTCGCGGGCTTCCGGGCCGGCGTACATCGGGGTCTCGACGCCGGTGTTCGCCCAGGTCAGGAGGTTCTGCAGGCCATCGGCGTTGCGCGCGACGTGCGCGAGGACGTGGGCCCGCGACCAACCGGGCAACGCGCTGGGGGCGCGCAGCTCGGGCTCGCCGAGGCCACCGATGGCCCGCGCCCACTCGTCGTCGAGCTTCCTGACCCCGTCGAGCAGGGCGTGTGCCTTCTCGGATGCCGTCACGGCCCCGAGTCTAGGACCGCCGCAGGGCCGCCGGGGCGTCCGCGGGGACAGCCGGGTTCTTCGGCGCGATCGGCTCCAGCCGCGCGTAAGGCGCGTCCTGGGCCGGCCGCAGGTCCTCCTCGCCCTTGTTCGGCCAGAACGAGAACGCGCGCTCCGCCTGGGCCGTGATGGTCAGCGACGGGTTCACGCCCAGGTTCGCCGTGATCGCCGCGCCGTCCACCACCGACAGGCCCGGGTAGCCGAACACCCGGTGGTACGGGTCGATCACGCCCTCGTCGGCCGACGCTCCGATCGGGACGCCGCCGATGAAGTGGGCCGTCAGCGGGATGTCGAAGATCTCGCCCCACGTGCCGCCCGCGATGCCGCCGATGCGCTCGGCCGTGCGCTCGTTGGCTTCGTGGCCCGCCGGGATGAAGCTCGGGTTCGGCTCGCCGTGGCCCTGCTTGGACGTGTACTTGCGCCGCCCGAACAGGCCGCGGCGGGTGTACGTCGTGATCGAGTTGTCCAGGCTCTGCATCACCAGCAGGATCACCGTGCGCTCGCTCCAGCGGTAGCCGTTGAGCAGCTTCGCCGCCTGGATCGGGTGCTTCGCCATGAACGTGACGGCCTGCCGCCAGCGCGGCACCGGCGAGGCACCGTCCGTCGCGATCGTCTGCAGCAGGCTCATCGCGTTGCTGCCCTTGCCGTACCGCACCGGCTCGATGTGGGTGTTGTCGTCCGGGTGGATCGACGACGTGATCGCGACGCCGCGGCTGAAGTTCCGGCTCTCGTCGACGTCGGTGCGGGCCGCGCCGATGATCGCCTCGGAGTTCGTGCGGGTCAGCTCACCGAGCCGGCGCGACAACCGCGGCAGCGTGCCCGTGTCCTTCATCTTGTGCAGCAGGTTCTGCGTGCCCCACGTGCCCGCGGCGAAGACGACCTTCTCGGCCGTGATCGTCGTCCGGAACCTCTTCGAGGTCGTCCCGGTCTTCTTCAACGACACCTCGTACCCGCCGTCGATCGGCTTCACCGACGTCACCGTGGTCAGCGGGATGACGTGGGCGCCGTCCTGCTCGGCCAGGTAGAGGTAGTTCTTGACCAGCGTGTTCTTCGCCCCGACGCGGCAGCCCGTCATGCACGAGCCGCATTCGGTGCAGCCGACGCGCTCGGGGCCGGCGCCGCCGAAGTACGGGTCCGCCGCCTTCGCGCCGGGCTTTCCGAAGTAGACACCCACCGGCGTCGCGTGGAACGAATCGGCGACGCCCATGTCCTTCGCGACCTGGCGCATCACGACGTCCGACGGCGTGATGGTCGGGTTCGTGACGACGCCGAGCATGCGGCTCGCCTGGTCGTAGTGCGGCGCGAGCTCGGACTCCCAGTCGGTGATGTGCGCCCACTGCCGGTCGCGGTAGAACGGCTTGAGCGGCCGGTACAGCGTGTTCGCGTAGA
The DNA here is from genome assembly GCF_053601215.1 of Amycolatopsis sp. NPDC004772. Taxonomy (NCBI): domain Bacteria; kingdom Bacillati; phylum Actinomycetota; class Actinomycetes; order Pseudonocardiales; family Pseudonocardiaceae; genus Amycolatopsis; species Amycolatopsis sp. NPDC004772. The sequence continues at coordinate 9,193 of NZ_JBSGBK010000130.1, read as the reverse complement.
CCAGCGACCCGCCGCCGACGCCGGCGCCCGCCAGCACCATCACGTCGTTGAGCATGTGGATGCGCTGGATGCCGTAGCAGCCGACCTGCGGCGCCCACAGGTAGCGCTTGAGGTCCCACGACGTCTTCGCGAACTCGTCGTCGGCGAACCGGCGGCCCGCCTCCACGACGGCCACCCGGTAGCCCTTCTCCGTGAGCCGCAGCGCCGCGACGCTGCCGCCGAACCCCGACCCCACCACGACGACGTCGTAGTCGGGGCCACCCGCACTGGTGGTGGTGTTACTGGCAGTCACACCTGGAGCGTAACTCCGGCTCCGCGTTCTGACCAGAGGTAAGTTACTCGCCGGTTACGCTTGTCCGACGACAATAGTGGGTAATCTCCACGGTGGTCGATGCCCACGTCGGCGAATCACCGCCGGTCGGGGCACAAGGGCGGAAGACACCACGATGAGCCCACGAACGCTCACCGGTTGGCGCAAGTCGAGCCACAGCCACTTCGAAGAGAACGCCTGCGTCGAGATCGGCACCGGCCCCGGGGTCGTCGGGGTCCGGGACACCAAGCAAGCGGCGCCCCGGCCGGTCCTCGTCTGCTCCGCGGCCGCCTTCGCCGCATTCCTCGGCCACCTCACCGCCGGACGGTGAGGCCCACCCGCTGGAACTCCTTGAGGTCCGAGTAACCCGTCTTCGCCATCGCGCGGCGCAGCGCCCCGAACAGGTTCACCACACCTTCCGCGTCCGACGAGGGCCCGAACAACAGGGTCTTGAGGTCGACGGCGTAGTCGGGGCCGGCCGCCACGCGCGAGCGCGGCAGCGACGGGTGCGCCGCGGCCGCCGTCCAGTACAGGCCCTGACCGGGCGCGTCCGAGGCGGCGGCCAGCGGCGAGCCGAGCATGACGGCGTCCGCGCCGCACGCGATGGCCTTGGCGATGTCGCCCGACACGGTCATGCCGCCGTCGGCGAGCACGTGCACGTACCGGCCGCCGGTCTCGTCGAGGTAGTCGCGGCGGGCGGCCGCGGCGTCGATGATCGCGGTGGCCATCGGGACGCCGATGCCGAGGACGCGGTCGGTGCTCGTCACGCCCGGCGTGTAGCCGTGGCCGACGATGACCCCGGCCGCGCCGGTGCGCATGAGGTGCATCGCCGTGCGGTAGTCGCTGACGCCGCCGGCGATCACCGGCACGTCGAGGCGGCCGATGAACTCCTTGAGGTTCAGCGGCTCCGCGTCGCGCTGGACGTGCTCGGCGGAGATGATCGTGCCCTGCACGACGAGGATTTCGACGCCGGCCGCGATCAGGTCCGGGGTCAGCTCGGCGGCGTGCTGCGGGCTGACGCGCGCGGCCACCGTGACGCCGGACTCGCGGACCGTCTTGATCGCCTCGGTCAGCAGGTCGAGCCGGATCGGCGCGGCGTGCAGCTCCTGCAGCACGCGGCCGACGGCGGTCGGTTCCTCGAGGTCCTCGGCCGCGCGGACCAGCTGGAAGATGGCGTCCTCGACGTTCGCGTGCCGCGCCCAGAGCCCTTCGGCGTTGAGCACGCCCAGGCCGCCGAGCTCGCCGACGGCGACCGCGGTGCCGGGCGAGACGATCGCGTCCGTCGGGTGCGTGACGAGCGGCAGGTCGAAGCGGTAGGCGTCGATCTGCCAGGAGGTGGACACCACCGAAGACGACCGGGTCCGCCGCGACGGCACGATCTCGACGTCGTCGAGGTCATACGCCCGCCGCGCGGTGCGGCCCATCCCGATCTCGACCAGGTCCCGCACGTGAAGCCTCCTCCGACGACGACAATCTGCCGTGCCCCATTGTCGCTAGGCCGCGTGGGTGACCTGCGCACGGGGGTTAGAACAGCGGGACCACCAGCAGGACGCCCACCACCACGGCCGCCGCCGCGAGCACCGCCGCGACCACGGGACGGCCGCTGTCGGACACGAAGACCAGAACACCGCCCAGCAGCCCGGCCCCGAACAGCGCGGCGAAGAAGATCCGGAGGTCTTCGGTGTCGGCCGGCACGCGGTGCCGCCGGACCTCGATCGCGCGCACCGCCCGCCCGACTTCGGAGATCTCCAGAAGGACCGGCTGTTTCGGCAACAGGTTGAAGTTCTCGTCGTGCCCCCGCGCCTCGAAGCGTTCGCCGGACGCCGTCCTCAGGTCGAGGCGGTAGCCGATCGGCTCGCCCGGCGGCGACCGGTACCGCGCCACGACGACGGCCTCTTCGCGCTCGACCGGCCCGACCGCCTCGAGCAGCCAGCACGTCGCGGCGGTCAGCACGACCCCGGCAGCCAGCCCGCACAGCGCGGCCGCCAGCAGGAATTTTCCGGACACGCTCACACCCGGACGAACACGGCGATCGGCGCGAGGAGCGCCCCCAGCGCGAGGGCCAGCCAGGTGGCCACCGGCGGGTAGACGTTGAGCCGGACCGCGCCGAAGTACACCGCGCCCAGGGCGAGGAGGCTGGCGACGATCAGCAGGACCGGCCGGACCACGCCGGACCGCAGGTCGACCACGCCGCCGCCGGCGCGCAGGTACGCGATGCTGCCGTCCGCGGTGGACACGTCGAGCGTCACCGGCTGGCCGGGCGGCAGGTCGAGGCCGGCATCCACCGCCGTGACGCGGAAGTGCCGGCCACCGGCGTCGACCTCGACGGTGTGGCTCTCCGCGTCCGCGTACCCGCCGACCGGAAGGGCGCCGCGCGTGTGGGACACCACGTGCCCTTCGACGCGGTAGGTCGGCGCGTCCCGGCCGGCCAGGGCCTGGCACATCAGGCACACCACACCGCCCAGGAAGAGGGACACCAGGGCGACGGCCGTGAAGAACACCTTGCGCAGCACGCGGGTGAACCGGCCGGCCATCATGTGTCCTAGTGCACACCACGGCGGCCACGCCAGGCGATAGGCCGATTACGGTAAGCACGCTAGGTCACGGTGACACAGCGAGAAGCCCGCACTTCGGATCGGTTCCGAGTGCGGGCCGCGCTGCCGGCCGTGACTCAGCGGGTCGTGTAGTTCGGGGCCTCGACGGTCATCGTGATGTCGTGCGGGTGGCTCTCCTTGAGCCCGGCCGCGGTGATCCGGACCAGCTGCGCTTCCTGCAGCTGCGCGATCGTCTCGGCCCCCGCGTACCCCATGCCGGCACGCAGGCCGCCGACCAGCTGGTGCACGACGTTGGCCAGCGGGCCGCGGAACGGGATCCGGCCCTCGATGCCCTCGGGGACCAGCTTGTCCTCGTTGAGCACGTCGTCCTGGGCGTAGCGGTCCTTCGAGTAGGACTTGCCCTGGCCGCGGGACTGCATCGCGCCGAGCGAGCCCATGCCGCGGTAGACCTTGAACTGCTTGCCGTTGACCAGGATCAGGTCGCCCGGGGACTCGGCGGTGCCGGCGAGCAGGCTGCCCAGCATCACCGTGGACGCGCCGGCCGCGATGGCCTTCGCGATGTCGCCCGAGTACTGGATGCCGCCGTCGCCGATCACCGGGATGCCCGCCGGGCGCGCGGCCTGGTCGGCCTCGTAGATCGCCGAGATCTGCGGCACGCCGACGCCGGCCACGATCCGGGTGGTGCAGATGGAGCCCGGGCCGACGCCGACCTTGATGCCGTCCGCGCCCGCGTCGACCAGCGCCTGCGCGCCCGCGCGGGTGGCGACGTTGCCGCCGACGATGTCGACCGACTCGCCCAGCTCCTTCTTCAGCAGCGAGACCGTGTCGACGACCGCGCGGGAGTGCCCGTGCGCGGTGTCGACCATCAACACGTCGACGCCGGCTTCGGCGAGCGTCATCGCGCGTTTGTGGCCGTCGACGCCCACGCCGACCGCGGCGCCGACGATGAGCCGGCCGTCCGGGTCCTTGGTCGCCTTCGGGTACTGCTCGGTCTTCACGAAGTCCTTGACCGTGATCAGGCCGCGGAGCTTGCCCGCGCCGTCGACGATCGGCAGCTTCTCGATCTTGTGCCGGCGCAGCAGGCCGAGCGCGGCGTCCGCCGACACCCCGACCTGCGCGGTGACCAGCGGCGCCTTCGTCATGACCTCGGACACCGGGCGGCTGTGGTCGACCTCGAACCGCATGTCGCGGTTGGTGATGATGCCCACCAGCGTCCCGGCCGCGTCGGTGACCGGCACGCCGGAGATGCGGAACTTGGCGCACAGGGCGTCGACCTCGGCCAGCGTCGCGTCCGGCGCGCAGGTGACCGGGTCGGTGACCATGCCGGCCTCGGACCGCTTGACGACCTCGACCGCGGCGGCCTGCTCGTCGATCGGCAGGTTGCGCTGGAGGACGCCGATGCCGCCCTGGCGGGCCATGGCGATGGCCATCCGCGCCTCGGTGACGGTGTCCATCGCCGCGGACACCAGCGGGACGCCGAGGGTGATGTTCCGGGTCAGCCGGGAGCTCGTGTCGACGGTGCTGGGGACGACGTCGGATTCGGCCGGCAGCAGCAGCACGTCGTCGAAGGTCAGGCCGAGCATGGCGAACTTGGCCGGAACGGGGGCGGTGATGCCGTCGCTGGTCATAGCGGGTGAAGGGCCTTCCTGGCGCGGGATGAGCGTGTCGCTGTGGCGACTCGGAGCCTTCCCCTCATGATATCCGCCGCTCCCCGCCCGCCCCGGGCGGTGGGCGGCCCGGTACCGTGCAGGCCGTGGCGCACGATGTCCTGCCTCCAGACCCGTTCGCGGACGACCCGGACGACCCGGCCCGCGCATTCGGAGACCCCGAGGACCGGCTGGACGAGCCGATCAGCGACTCCGAACGCACCGAACTGCTGGCCGATCTCTCGGATCTGGCCGTGTACCAGGCCCTCCTCGAACCCCGCGGAGTCCGCGGAATCGTGGTCGACTGCGGCGAGTGCGACGAACCCCACTACCACGACTGGCACCTGCTGCGAGCCAGCCTGGAGCAACTGCTGGCGGACGGCCGGATGCGGCCCCACGAGCCGGCCTACGACCCGAACCCCGGTGATTACGTGAGCTGGGACTACTGCCGCGGCTTCGCGGACGGTGTGACGGCGAACGAAAGCGCGTACTGAGCGGTCCCTTCGGCTGGGAAGAAGCCCTGGTGAGTTTCCTCACCAGGGCTTCTTGCTGCGGGATCGCTGTGGGGTGCGCCTGGCTCGCTACCGGGCGCGCCGGTGGTGATCGGCGGCTTGGCCGCCGCGGGCTCGCCGCGCGGGCGGGGTCGGCTCGTCGCCGATCGCGCCGATGATGGGCGGCGGAGCGGAGCCGTGGTCGGCGGCGAATTCGCTGCTCGGCGACGGGGCTGCGCTTCCCGTTGCCCGCCCGCGGCCACGCCGCGCGGGCCGGAGTCGCTTTGAGTTGCTCGCCCTCGGGCTGCGCCGAGCGCGGCCCGTTGCCGGTCGCGCCGGTGGCGATCGGCGGTGCGAGACCGTGGTCGGCGGTGGACTCGCTGCTCGCCGCCGGACTCGCGTGGGGACTGCCCGCCCGCGGGCACGCCGCACGGGCGGGGTGGGCGTCGCACCTTGCGCTGCCCATCCGCGGCTCACCGCCGGGGTGCTGCCCGGCGGTGGTCGTGCTGCCGCTGACTACTGCCGGCTGCTGCTACGGCGTCTCGCCGACGCCCTGTGACTGGCCGCCCGCGGACTCGCTGCGGGGCGTGCCCGGCTCGTTGCCGGTGGCGCCGGTGGTGGTCGGCGGCGGCGGAGTCGTCGTCGGCGGCGGGGTGGTGGTCGGCGGCGGCGGGGTCGGCGTCGGGGTTGCGCTGCCCGGCAGGCTCGTGGTTCCGCTGCCGCTGCCGGGGAGGGATGAGGCCGAGCCGGCCGGTGGGGCCTGGCTCGTCGGGGCGCCGGGCGTGGCCGACGGCAAGGAAGTCTGGATCGGGCCCTGGACCGGTGCGTCCGGGTTCGTCAGCTGGGCGGCGAGCTGCCGGTGCTGCTCCATCAGCTGGTCGCGGTTCTCCTCGTCGGTGACCTGCGACAGGGCGGCCTGGGCGTCCTGGAGGGCCTGGCGAGCGGCGTCGAGGTTGCCGCCGGCGATGGCGAGGTTGGCCTTCTCGAGGTCGAGCTTCGCAGTCGCGGCCGCCTCGACGGAACGGGTGTGATCGGCGTAGAGGACCTTCGCGAGGCCCCACAGCGTGTCGCCGGGTTGCGCGGAGCGCGCGGCCAGCCCGGTGCCGGTGAACGCGATCGCCAGCACTGCGGCGGCGACGGCGACCGGGACGAGCAGCCTGCGGCGGCGTCCGCTCGAAGCGTGCCGCTTCGAGAGAGCGGCGGTACTGACGGTGCGCACGGCGGTGTCGACGTCGACGAGCTCGGCCAGCGGCTCACTGTCGATGTCTCTTCGCCACGCCACCAGCAACGCGTTGAGCTCCTGGTCGCCGAGACCGTCGGCCAGCGCCGGGTCGGACCCGCCGAGCGCGTCGAGCAGCGCGTCGTCGGCCTGTACGGCCGACAGGTCGGCGGCGAACTCCGCCTCCGACGCCGTCAGGCCACTGCCGAAGACGTCGTCCGGCTCGAATCTCTTCTCGTGACCGGTCACTCAGATCACCTCCTCCGCGGCCAGGACCTTTCTCAGCCGCGCGAGGGCGCGGTGCTGGGCGACGCGGACGGCGCCGGGCGTGGAGCCGACCGCGTCCGCGGTCTCCTCCGCCGACAGGCCGACGACCACGCGCAACACCACGATCTCCCGCTGCTTGTCCGGCAGCACCTGCAACAACTGGGACATCCGCTCGTTCAGCTCACCTTGCAGCGCCCGCTGCTCGGGGCCGACCCCGCCCTCGACCTCGTCGGGGATCTCGGCCACGGGCTCGGCCCGGTTGCGCGCCGCCGCGCGGTGCGCGTCGGCCACCTTGTGCTGGGCGATCCCGTAGACGAAGGCCAGAAAAGGGCGGCCTTGATCGCGGTACGAGGGCAATGCCGTTAGCACCGCGAGACACACCTCCTGCGCAACGTCGTCCGCCGAAGCGAACGATCGCTCCTGCCTGCCAACCCGGGCGCGGCAATACCGCACTACCAGTGGACGGATAGCAGCCAGCAGCCGCTCCACTGCCTGGGGATCTCCCTCGACAGCAGCGGCGACCGGCTCATCCAGTCCATCCCCCACATTGGCCATCGCAGACAACAGTCCCAGTGTTACGTGTAGGTGGGCAAAGAACCCGGCCCGTGGTCGCCTCCACCGCGCACCGGTGACCGCTACCGTACCGTCGGCTCGCCCCGGACCGGCGCGCGCGGTGCGCCCGGGCGCGCCGCGGCTGCCGGAGCAGCGAAAGTACGGGTCGTCCTGCGAACCCGCGGTCGAGGTCGCCGATTCAACGAGCGAACGGGCCTGCGGGTACGAGATCCGCCGGAGGGGCGGAGCGGCGGGGCGGGAATCCGCCGGATCGAGCGCCGGAGCGTGATGGGGACCACATAGGTGCGGGCCAGGGCGATGCGCCCTGGCCCGTCGTCACCTGTGAACCGGCCGTGTCAGGAACGGGGAGAGCGGCAGGTCAGCTGACCAGGCCGCGGCGGAAGCCGTGGGCGACGGCCTGCGCGCGGTCGCGCACGCCGAGCTTGCGGAACAGCCGCCGGGCGTGCGTCTTGACCGTGTCCTCGGACAGGTAGAGCTCGCGGCCGATCTGGCCGTTGCTCTTGCCCTGGCTCATCCCGCGGAGCACCTGAAGCTCGCGCTCGGTCAGCTGGACGCCCGGGTCGGACGGCTGACGGGGCGCGGGCACCGAGGTGCTCGCCAGGGTGTGGGCCAGCGCGGCGACCAGCTCCGGCCGGGACGCGTCCCAGCGGAGGTAGCCGCGGGCACCGCCGGCGATCGCGGCGGCGATGCTGCCCGCGTCGTCCGGGGCGCCGAAGACGATGACGTTCGCCTGGGGGTTGGCCGAGACGAGCCGCCGGGTGGCTTCGACACCCGTCGGGACCGCGCGTTGCGTCCCGACCAGCACGACGTCGACGGGCTGACGGGAGTACCGGGCCAGCAGCTCGTCACCGTGCGCTACGCAGTCGATGCGACTGACCCCAGGGACCGCGGACATCACTCGGGTGAGCCCTTCACGGACACTGCGTCGGTCGTCGCAGATCAAGACCGTCGTCACGGGGTTTCCTTCCTGCAGCCGGGTGACATTCCTCTTCCCCTATCGGACGCTTTAGCCCGAACCTTGACACGATCCGGTGGCTTTTTTTGAAGTTTCTTAGCCCGGATGCCGGAACACCCCATTCCGACGGCTCAACCACCCGGGACGGGGACCCATGGTGATTCCCCCGCAACCCTCCTCCCGCAAGGATCTGCGCTTCGTAACACTGCGTGCAACACCTGCGCCACTCTGAATCGATACTCCTCGGCGTGTCCTGGGCGCAGGTCGGCCGCGACGAGCGCCGCCGGCCACGAAAGTGAAAGGAGTTCGCATTCCTCCGCCGTCGCCATTGCATTTCCGACAAGGTCGTCCGAAATCTTCCGGTGATCGGGTGCGCCGGCCGCGCTCAGGGCGACGGCCAGCACAATCCCGGATTTCACGAGGTGCCGCCGCGCGCCGCGGGCTTGCGCGGTTTCGAAAGCGCGGCGGGCGTGCGGGACGGCATCGGCGCCCTGACCTGCGGCGAGGGCGATTTCGGCGCCCACCCAGCCGCCGCGGACGGTGGCCCGCCACCGGGTGTCCACGGCGGCGGCCCGCTCGGCGAACCGCCGGGCGGCGGAGAGGCGGCCGAGGGCGAGGTTGTCGGCGGCCAAGCCGAGGAGGGCGTCGGCTCTCGCGCCCGCGGCGTCGAGGCCGTCCGGGTCGGGCTCGGTGATCAGGGCGGCGGCCTTGGCGAAAGCCTCGCCGTCGAGCGCGCGGGCCTGGCGGTGGCCGCCCAGCTGCCGCCGGTGCGACGCCAGAGTGCTGGCGGCCAGGGAGGCCGTCACCGGGTCGCTCGCGTGCCGGAGGGCGCCGAGGAGGGCCGCGGCGGCCGCGTACCGCCCCTGTGCGCCGAGGACGACGGCGGCGAGCAGCCGTTCCCGCGGGCTGCCGGGCCCGCGCGTGACGGCGGGATCGGGCAGCGGGCCGCTCCCGAACGCGGCGGCCCTCAGGGCGGGTTCGTGCACCCGTCCTTTCTAGTGGTCGGGTCCGACAAAAACCTGATCGAACCACCCGCACGTCGCCCCCGGACGTCGCAGCGGGCTAGGCGCACGCGTCCGAGGTTCGTTGCCGGCGCCCGGCCCAAGCGCCCCAATGTGGCGTTGGGTGCGTCCAACGCACCCAATGTGGCGTTCGGTGCGTCTGACGCACCGAACGC
>NZ_JBSGBK010000129.1:0-16263 GCF_053601215.1 Amycolatopsis sp. NPDC004772 | reverse complement strand
GACAGCTCCACTTCACAACCGGAGGCCTTCACCTGTCAGCACGACAGGCCATCACCGGGTCACCTCAAGCCGGGACAACGTCCCTGGACATCACATCTAGCCGAGGAAGTCGGCCAGGGGGACGGGCGTCAGTCCGTCCTTCTCGGCCCGCTCGACGAACGCCGTGTAGTCCTCGGCGAACGTCTTCCGGAAGTGCATCAGCACGATGTCGCCCGGCTTGAGCTTGTCGCCGGACTGGAATTGGACGACGCCGTCGTTGACCGCGGCCGTCCACAGCACCGAGGCGCGCATGCCGCAGGCGGCCGCCGCCTTCAGGGTGTTCTGGTCGTAGTTGCCGAACGGCGGGCGGAACAGCGACGGGCGGACGCCGAGGCTCTTCTGGAAGTCGTCGGCGTCGTCGCAGATCTCCTTGCGCTGGAACTCGTACGGCTTGCCCTTGAGGTTCGGGTGGTCGACCGTGTGGTCGCCGAGCGTCGCGCCGGTGGCGTCCAGGATCTGCTTGAAGTAGGCCTCGTGGCCCTTCACGTACTTCTGGTTCAGGAACAGCACCGGGTGGGTGCCGTTCTGCTGCATCAGCTTCAGCGCGCCGGGGTCCTGCACGGCGCCGTCGTCCATGGTGAGGAACACGTACGGCTTGTCGGTGGTGATCCGGCGGATGACCGGCACCTGGCCGTTCTCGATCGAGGGCGCCTTCTGCTGGACGGTGCCGAACGGGTAGGGACCGGACGTCTTCACGTCGGGGCTGGAGCCCTGCGGTGCCGGGTTCGGCTGGCTCGTGCCGAACTCCCGCTGGTCCGGCTCGTGCGTCGAACAGGCCGTGAGCGCCACCATCGCCACGGCCAAGCCCGCCACCACTCGCTTCATCCCGCGCCCCCTCTCTCGCGGGTGATCGAAAAGACCACCCGAAAGAGTGACGTCGAGGGACGGGCCGAAGTTGCGCCGGACGATCTTGTGTGGTGCGGCGCACCCAGGTCAGCGCCCGGTTTCGGCCGCCTTGACCAGCTTCGCCGAGAACAGCCGGATGACCGCCCGGAGCGTCGCGGCCAGCGCCGGTCCGCTCCCGCGCACCGGCTCGGTGAACGAGCCCGTCCACCGCAGGTGCGTCCCGCCGCCGGGGGCCGGCGTGAAGAGCACTTCGGCGCGGTAGTCCTTGAGCGGCTTGCCCGCGGCGAAGGCGTAGACGTGCTTGCGGCCGGGCTCGTACTCGAGGGTCTCTTCGCGGATCAGGACCGGCCACATGCCGACCTCGCGCACCGCGCCGATGCCTTCGGGCTCCTCGGTGCCCGGCCGCGCCCAGCGGGCCTTGACGATCAGTGGCTTTCCCCACTCCGCCCAGCGCGGGCCGTCCGCTTCGAGGGCGAACAACGCCTCCGGCGAAGCGGTGCTCGTGCGGTTGACCTCGTACGAGTACTTCCTACCCACCGGTACCTCCTGCGTTGTTGACAGGTTGATAATTAATCGCGTCCGGCGGCGTAGGTCAAGATGAAGGGGTGAGCACGCCGCGCCCCGACCTCGCCGCGCCGCACTGGCTCGTCCAGCTCTTGCGCAGCACGCCGGTGCCGGTGCCGTGGAACATGGTCGCCCGGGCCGTGGTCGCGCTGGCCGTGCCGCTCGCCATCGCCTACGCGGCGGGGGACATCGCCGTCGGCGCGCTCATCTCGACCGGCGCCCTGCCCGCCGTGCTGTCCGAATCGGCCGGGCCCTACCGCTACCGCGCCCGCCGCCTCGGCGGGGCGACGCTCGCCGCGACCGCCGGGTACCTCGCCGGCCTGCTCACCGGCGGCACGCCGGCGCTGTCGGTGCCCACAGTGATCCTGGTCGCCGCGGTGTCCGCGGTGATCAGCGCGGCCGGCAGCAACGCCTCGGTGGCCGGGCTGCAGATGTTCGTCTTCTGTGTGCTCGCCACCGGGCAGCACGCGACCGGCGTCCGCGTCGAGATCCTCTTCGGCTGCTTCTGCCTCGGCGCGGCCTGGAGCTTCCTGGTCGCGCTCGTCACCTGGACGGTCCGCGCGACCAGCCCCGAACGCACCGCCGTCGCGCACGTCTACGTCGAGCTGGCCGCGATGCTGTCGGCGAGCGACGAAGTCGTCTCCCGGGTGGCCCGCCACCGGCTGACCACGGCGATGAACACCGCCTACGACCAGTTGCTGACCGCGCGGTCCTGGCTGTCCGGCCGCGATGCCGCCTACCGTCAGCTGCTCAACCTGCTCTCGGCGACGACGCCCGCCGTCGAGGCCTCGGTGGCGATGGTCAACGCCGGCCGCCGCCCGGCGAGCGAGGTCATCGACCACTTCGTCGCGCTGTCCGCCGCGGTGCTGGCCGGCCAGCCGCTGCCGCCCCCGCCGCTCGCGCCGCCCGGCGACCCCGACCCGGTGCTCGCCGCGCTCTACGCGGGCCTGGTCCGGATCGGCAAGGGTGACGACCGCAAGCGCCGCGCGCCGACGCCGTGGCACCGCCGCCTGCGCGAGTGGGCGACCTCGCTCGCGTCCGGCCCGCTGACCTGGGTCGCCGCGCTGCGGCTGACGCTGTGCGTCGCGATCGCCGAGGTCGTCGGCCTGCTCGTGCCGCTGGAGCGGTCGTACTGGCTCACGCTGACCGTCGGGATCGTGCTCAAGCCCGACTTCGGGTCCGTCTTCGGCCGCGCGGTGCTGCGCGGGATCGGCACGGTCATCGGCGTCGGGATCGGCGCCGCGGTGCTCGGCCTCGGCGCGAGCGGCTGGGTCCTGGTCGTGCTCAGCGCGGTCTTCGCCGGCGGCATCGCGTTCGGGAAGGTGCGCAACTACGGCATCCAGAGCGCGTTCGTGACGCCGTTGATCATCCTGCAGATGGGCCTGGCCCACACCGGGAACTGGAGCGTGGTGCTGGCGCGGCTGGTCGACACCGTGCTGGGCTGCGTGATCGTGCTCGTCTTCGGCTACCTGCTGTGGCCGGGCAGCCGGCGTCCGCGGGTGGGCGGGCGGCTGGCCGACGGCCTCGACGCGGTCGCGAAGTACGTCTCGCGCGCGCTGGTCGAGGCGTCGTCGGGGGAGGCGCGGCTGGCTCGGTCGCGGGCGCGGCGCGGGGCCTACCGGGCCCTGGCCGACCTGCGGACGGCGTTCCAGCAGGCCGTCGTCGAGCCGTCCGCGCACGGCCGCCAGGCGGTGGCGTGGTGGCCGGTGATCGCCGCGCAGGAGCGCGTCGCGGACGCCGTCACCGAGGTCGGCGTGACGATCGGGCGGGGCGTGCCGCCGCCGGCCCCGGCCGACGTCGAGCTGCTGACGGCCGCGCTGGGGGAACTCGCCTCGGCCGTGCGGGAGCAGCGGGAGCCGCGGTCGGTGCCGCTGCCCGACGCGCCGCAGCTGTCCGGGGTGGTCGACCAGCTGGAGTCGGCGTTCGACGCCGTCCGCGGCCCCGACCTGGCCGAACGGGCGCCCCAGGGGCTCGTCCGGCGGTTCCTGCCCTACCACCGGCGTTCGTGACGTCCGTGCGGTTCAATGCACCCATGGGAATCGACTTCGAAGCGTTGAAGGGCAAGGCCGAAGAGGCCCTGCGCGAGCACAACGACAAGATCGAGGAGGGCCTCGACAAGGCTGCCGGCTTCGCGAAGTCGAAGTTCGGCCACGAAAGCCAGATCGACACCGGTGTCGAGAAGGCGAAGGACTTCCTCAACAAGTTCGACGACACGCCGGACAACCCGCCGGCGCAGTAGCTACTGGACCTCGCCGGTCGCGATCCCGTCCGAGAGGCCGGTGATCCGGCCGCCGCGTTCCCCGAGGGCGATCAGGCCTTGCCGCGCGTCCGGCGCGGCCAGGCTGATCCGGACGCCGGCCCGCTCGACGTCGAGGCTGGCGGCCAGCGCTTGCGCGCCTTCGTACCCCGCGTTGATCGTGGCCGCGAGCCCGCCGGTCGACGCGAGCGAACCGCGGGCGGCGCCGAGCCGGCCGAGCGCTTCGTCGACGATCGGCAGCAGCGCGTCCCGGTTGCCTTCGGTCATCGCGCGGACGAGCTGCGGGTTCGACCCGGCGACGCGCGTGCCGTCGCGGTAGGACCCGGCGGCCAGCGACATCGCGAGCGGGCCGCCCTCGGCGCCGATCGTGGCCAGGATCGCCGCCAGCAGGTGCGGCAGGTGCGAGATCCGGGCGACGGCCTCGTCGTGCGACTCCGCGGGCAGCGGGACGACGTGCGCCCCGACGTCCAGCACGAGCTTCGCCACCTCGGCCCAGGCTTCGAGGTCGGTGTCCTCCTCGACGGCGACCACCCACGCGGCGCCCTGGAACAGCGCGGCGTCCCCGGCCAGCCAGCCGGAGTTCGACGTCCCGGCCATCGGGTGCCCGCCGACGTACCGCGTGTAGGGCACGCGACGGCGAACCGCGTCCAGGACCGGCGCTTTCACGCTGGTCACGTCGGTGAGCAGGCAGTGCGACGCGTGCTGGTTGACCAGCCGCAGCAGGTCTTCGACGGCCGGCAATGGCACGGCGAGCACGACCATCGCGTCCTCGGCCGCGGCCCGGTGCAGGGCCGCTTCGACGTCGGTGGTGACGTCGAAGCCCGCTCTGCTCGCCGCATCGGCGTCCACTTCGGAAACCGCGGCACCCCACGCCGTGCGGCCGCTGGCGGCCGCCGCGCGCAACAGTGATCCGCCGATCAGCCCGAGCCCGATCACGCATACGTCTCGCACGGGCCCATCCTGCCAGTGCCGGACGCTCTACGGGCTACAGCGCGGCGGCGAGCCGCGTTCCCTGGTCGATCGCGCGTTTCGCGTCGAGTTCCGCGGCCACGTCGGCCCCGCCGATGAGGTGCACCGGCAGCCCGGCCGCACGCAGGTCGTCGGCGAGGTCGCGCACCGGCTCCTGACCCGCGCAGACGACCACCGTGTCGACGTCCAGCACCCGCGGCTTCCCGTCGACGGTGATGTGCAGGCCGTTGTCGTCGATGCGGTCGTACGTGACACCGGGCAGCTGCTCGACGCGCTTGGCCTTGAGCGCCGCCCGGTGCACCCACCCGGACGTCTTGCCGAGCCCGGCGCCGATGCCGGACTTCTTGCGCTGCAACAGGAACACCTGCCGCGGCGACGGCTCGGGCTGCGGCGTGCCGAGGCCGCCCGCCGCCTGTTCCGGGTCGGTGACCCCCCATTCGGCCATCCACGCGGCCCGATCCAGCGCCGGAGACGCCGTGTGCGTGAGGAACTCGCTGACGTCGACGCCGATGCCGCCGGCCCCGATCACCGCGACCCGCGCGCCGACGGGCTTGCCGTGCTTGACGACGTCGACGTACGAAAGCACCTTCGGGTGGTCGATCCCAGGCAGCGACGGCACGCGCGGCGCGACGCCGGTGGCCAGCACGACCTCGTCGAAGCCGGTGAGCTCCGCGGCCCGCACGCGGGTGCCGAGGTGCAGCTTCACCCCGGTCACTTCCAGGCGCCGCTGGTAGTAGCGGATGGTCTCGGCGAACTCCTCCTTGCCGGGGATCTTCCGCGCGATGCCGAACTGGCCGCCGATTTCGTCGTCGGCTTCGAAGAGTTCGACGCGGTGCCCGCGTTCGGCCAGCGCGGTTGCCGCCGAGAGGCCCGCCGGGCCCGCGCCCACGACCGCGACGTGCTTCGACCGCCGCGTCGGCGACAACGTCAGCGTCGTTTCGTGGCCCGCGCGCGGATTCACCATGCAGGACACGAGCTTGCGCTTGAAAGCGTGGTCGAGGCAGGCCTGGTTGCACGCGATGCAGGTGTTGATCTCGTCCTCGCGGCCGCTCTCGGCCTTCCGGATCCACTCGGGATCGGCGAGGAACGGCCGGGCCATCGACACGAGGTCGGCGTCGCCGCTGCTCAGCGCTTCCTCGGCGACCTGCGGCATGTTGATCCGGTTCGAGGTGACGACCGGGATGCCGACGTGCGGCTTGAGCTTCCCGGTGACCCAGGTGAAGGCGGCGCGCGGCACCGACGTCACGATCGTCGGCACCCGGGCTTCGTGCCAGCCGATGCCGGTGTTGATGATCGTCGCGCCGGCCGCCTCGACCTCCTGGGCGAGCGCGACGACGTCCTCCCAGCGCTGGCCGCCCGGGACGAGGTCGAGCATCGAAAGCCGGTAGACGATGATGAAGTCCTCGCCGGCCTTTTCCCTGGTGCGCTTGACGATCTCGACGGCGAACCGGCGGCGCTTCCCGGGCGTGCCGCCCCAGGCGTCGGTGCGCTTGTTGGTGCGCTCGGCCAGGAACTGGTTGATCAGGTAGCCCTCGGAGCCCATGATCTCGACACCATCGTAGCCCGCTTCGCGCGCGAGAGCGGCGCAGTTCGCGAAGGCGTCGATCTGTTGGCGGACGCCGTGTTTCGTGAGGGCCCGCGGCCGGAACGGGTTGATCGGCGCCTTGATGCTCGACGCCGACACGCTCAGCGGGTGGTAGGCGTACCGGCCCGCGTGCAGGATCTGCAGCGCGATCTTGCCGCCGGCCTCGTGCACCGGCGCGGTGAGCTGCCGGTGCTGCCGCGCCTCGGCGGACGTCGTCAGCTTGGACGCGAGCGGCAGCAGCCAGCCGGTGCGGTTCGGCGCGAACCCGCCGGTGACGATCAGGCCGACGCCGCCGCGGGCGCGTTCGGCGTAGTACTCGGCCAGTTCGGGGAAGTGCGCGGCCTTGTCCTCGAGGCCGGTGTGCATCGACCCCATCAGGACGCGGTTGCGCAGCGTCGTGAAACCGAGGTCCAACGGCGACAGCAAGTTCGGGTACGGGCTCATCGGGCGTCCTTCGGGTGGTGGAGGGCGGCGAGGACTTCGTCGAACCACTCGACCTGGCCTTCTTCGACGCGGATGCCGCCGCGCAGGACCAGGTACTGGTGCAGGTGCTGGCCGGTCAGCGCGGCCGGCGCGGGGAAGTCGCGCTTCTCGATCTGGCGGTAGACGTCGAGGCGTTCGGCGTGCTTCGCGCGGTGGCGGACGATCTCCTCGGCCACCTTCGCCGGATCGCCGAAGGTCGCGCCGCGGATCTTCACGGCCAGCTCGACCGGCCCCGCGGCCGGATCGGGCTCGGCCAGCCAGCGGACGAGCTCGGCGCGCCCGCCGTCGCCGACCGTGTAGACCTTCTTGTCCGGCCGCCCCGACTGCGCGACGACGTCGACGGCCACCCAGCCGGCCTCTTCCATCCGCTTCAGCACGCGGTAGATCTGCTGGTGGGTGGCGCTCCAGAAGAGCCCGATCGACTTCTCGAAGCGGCGCGTGAGCTCGTAACCCGAACCGGCGCGCTCGGACAGCGAGACGAGGATCGCGTGCTCCAGTGCCATGGTTGGAGGGTGCTATGCAACGAGTTGCAGTGCAACGAGGCGCGCATCACTTCACCCCCCTGGGTGGGATAAAACGGGTCGACTAATGCGCGTAAACGACCACGATGGAAGGGTGCACCCGGTACTCGAACTGATCTCCGAACGGATGGCGGCGGGCAGTGTCCCGGGCGAACGCACCGACGTCCGGCGTCTCGCCCTCGCCATCGAGGGCGGCAGCAGCCGCGGCACCTACTCCAGCGGCATGGTCCTGGCCTTGGACGAACTCGGCGTGACCCCCGCGTTCGACGCCGTCTACGGCTCGTCGGCCGGCGCGCTGAACGGCGCCTGGCTGCTCTGCGGCCGCTCCTCGACCGGCGTCCGGACCTGGTGGAACCCGGTCGTCATGCGCCGGATCATCAACCCGCTGCACACGCTGCGCGGCCGCGCGGTGATCGACCTCGAATACCTCGTCCACCAGGTCTATTCGGTGCTGGAACCGATGGACTTCCCGGCCATCCTGGCCAACCCGGTCAGCTTCCACCCGCTGGCGACCGACGCCGACACGGGGGAGTCGACCGACCTGCACCCCTTTCTCGACGACGTCGACGCGATCAAGGTCGCGCTCGCCGCGTCGTCGTGCATGCCGGTGCTGGCCGGGCCGCCGATCCCGATGGCCGGCCGCCGGTTCGTCGACGCCGGCGTGGCCGAGCCGATCCCGTACCGCACCGCGCTCGCGCAGGGCGCCACCGACGTCCTGGTGCTGCGGACCTGCCGCGCCGACGAGCTGCCGGTGCCGCCGCCGCGCGTGCACGACGTCGTGGTGCCGCGGTTCCTGCGCCGCCAGGCGCCCGGCGCGATCCCGGCCTGGCAGGACACCTACCGGCGGGACGTCGAAGACGAAGAAATTCTGGCGAGCGCCCCGCGCATCCTGAGCATCCGACCGCCGGCCGGTGCGCCGGACGTGGCGGTGCTGGAGCGCGACCCGGAGGTGCTGCGCAAGGCCGTCGACCTGGGCAAAGGAGCTGTCCTCGACGTGCTGGAAAGCCTGCGCGAAGCCTCTTAGGGCTTGCGCGCGACGCCGCCGATCACCCGCGACTCGGACGGCGAACCGGCGAACACGGTGTGCTCGTCGGGGTGCCACGCCGGCGCGTAGACGAGCCCCGGTTCGAGCATCGGCCAGCCGCCGAAGAAGCGTTCGAACTCGGCCATCGTCCGCAGGAAACCCGGGTTGGTCGTGGTCTCGTAGTACTCGAGCAGGTCGAGCAGGGCCTGCCGCTCGTCCTCGTTCACCGGGTTCTCGTTGGTCATCTGCGACAGCACCAGCAGCGAACCGGGGGCGAGCCGGGAGCGGTAGAACTCCAGCAGCTGGTCCGGGTTCTGCTCGTCCTTGATGAAGTGCATGACCGCGTTGATCACCAGGGCGACCGGCTGCCGCGGGTCGATGATCTCCGAGGCCTTCACCCGCTCCCAGAGGTCGTCCGGCTGCAGGAAGTCCGCGGCGATGGCGTGGTGGCGCTCGGGGTCGGCGGTGTCGGCGAGCAGCAGCGTCGAGTGGGCCAGCGCGATGGGCTCGTTGTCGATGTAGAGCACCCGCGTGTCCAGCTCGGGTCGGGCGTCGTCGGCGACTTCGTGCACGTTGCCCGCTGTCGGCAGCCCGGAGCCGACGTCGACGAACTGCCGGATGCCTTCGCGGACGCACTGGCGGACCGCGCGGCCCAGGAACTGCCGGCTCGTCAGGCAGTACTCGCCCATCAGCGGCAGGCGGGCGCGGACCTTCTCGGCGAAGTCGCGATCGATCGCGTAGTGCGTGTTGCCGCCGATGAAGTAGTCGTAGATCCGCGCGGCCGACGGCCGGTCGAGACTGCTTTCGACGGCTTTCAGCGCGTCGTCGTGGTTGATCATGCCGGTGTCAGAGCCTCCCGATAGGCGTTCACCGACTCTGTCAGGCGGTCCAGCTCGGCCCGCATCCGGGCCACCCCGGCGTCGTCCAGGCTCATCGCCGTGCCGATCACGTCGGGAATGCCCTGCGCCTTGTCGCGCAACGCCGTTCCGGCGTCGCTCAGGCTGACGCGGACCGAGCGCTCATCGTCGGCCTGCCGGTTCCGGACCACCAGGCCCGCCGTCTGCAACCGCTTGAGCAGCGGGGACAGCGTGCCCGAGTCGAGGTTCAGCTCCGCGCCGAGCTCCTTGACCAGCCGGTGGTCCCGCTCCCAGAGCGCCAGCATGACCAGGTACTGGGGGTAGGTCAGATCGAGGTCCTCCAGGACGACCCGGTACAGCGACGTCACCGCGCGCGACGCCGCGTACAGCCCGAAGCAGAGCTGGTCGTCCAGCCGCAGCGATGCCATGGCGTCCTCCTCTCTCGTAACTCTTCATGCTCCACGACTTCGGGGAGAGCGGCAACTCAAGTGCGCCGCATCTCATCGAGTCTCATTTAGTTGTGCACAACTGAGTTGCGAGCTACCTTCGAGGCATCAGCTTCCACCCCGAGGAGGACGACATGACCGCCAACCCGCACAACCTGGCCCTCGAACCGGCCGCGCAGGCGTTCGCGGAGGCCACCGACCAGCCGCCGTACCTGTTCCAGCTGCCGCCGGAGGAAGGGCGCAAGGCCGTCGACGGCGTCCAGGACGGCGAGGTCGCCATGCCCGCCGCCGAGATCGAGGTGCTGGCCGTCCCGGGTGGCCCGAACGGCGACGTCGAGACGCGGATCGTCCGCCCGGCCGGCGTTTCCGGTCCGCTGCCGGTGATCGTCTACATCCACGGCGCCGGCTGGGTGTTCGGCGACTTCCACACCCACGAGCGGCTGGTTCGCGAGCTGGCGGCCGGGGTCGGCGCCGCCGTCGTCTTCCCCGAGTACAGCCGGTCGCCCGAAGCGCGCTACCCGGTCGCCATCGAGGAGAACTACGCCGTGGCGAAGTGGGTCGCCCAGCACGGCGCCGAGAAGGGCCTCGACACCTCGCGCATCGCGATCGCCGGCGACTCCGTGGGCGGCAACATGACCGCGGCGCTGACGCTGCTGGCCAAGCAGCGCGGCGACGTCACCTTCCGGCAGCAGGTGCTGTTCTACCCGGTCACCGACGCTTCCTTCGACACCGAGTCCTACCACCGGTTCGCCGAGGGCTACTTCCTCGGCCGCGAAGGCATGAAGTGGTTCTGGGACCAGTACACGACGGACCCCGCCCAGCGCGCGGAGATCACGGCGTCGCCGCTGCGCGCGTCGCTCGACGAGCTCGCCGGGCTGCCGCCGGCCCTGGTGATCACCGGCGAGGCCGACGTGCTTCGCGACGAAGGTGAGGCGTACGCGGCGAAGCTGCGTCAGGCCGGTGTCCCCGTCACGGCCGTCCGGTACCAGGGGATCATCCACGACTTCGTCATGGTGAACGCGCTGCGCGAGACGCACGCCGCCGAGGCCGCGATCACCCAGGCCGTCACGGTGCTGGCGCGTGCTTTGGCGAAGTAGTTGAGAAAACGCTGAGAGCGCCGCACGTTGCGGGCCTATGAGCCAACTCACAGGTCCGCAACGTGCAAGCCGGGTCAAACGTGCTATATACGCGAGTCCCGGGGGGTCCGGGTGCGCATCCGCTGCCCGCCCGGAAGGACCGTCCCCATGCACCTCAGCAGCATCCGGCTCGATTCGCCGATCACGATGGTCATCGTGGTCGTCGTGACGCTGCTGGCGATCATCGCGATCCCGTTGTTCTGGGAGCGGTGGAAGCGCAAGCTCCTGTGGCGCACCGTCACCATCCTCTGCGCGGTCGTCTCGATCGTCGTCACCACCGGCCTGGCCGGCAACCTGATCGGCGGGTTCTTCCCGACCCTCGGTTCGCTGCTCGGCACCGGCGTCTACGCGGCCGACAGCATCGACGCCGAGACGAGCGCGAACGGCGAAAACCTCGACCTCGTCCGGGACGTCGGTGCGGCGCACGCCAAGGACGGCAAGGGAACCGTCGTCCACATGAAGGTGACCGGCCGGCGCACCAAGCTCACCCGCGACGTGACGGTGTACCTGCCGCCGCAGTACTTCGACCCGGCCTACAAGAGCCTCAAGTTCCCGGCCGTCGAGTGGATCCCGAACTACCCGTCCGGGCCCGAGGTCGTCACCGACGGGTACAAGCTCCCGGAACAGCTCGACGCGGCGATCGCCAAGCGCGCGCTGCCCCCGGTCGTGGTGATCATGCCGGACCCCACGGGCGTCCCGAAGATCGGCCACGACACCGAATGCGTCGACGAGGTCAACGGCACCGCGAACGACACGTATTTGACGGCGGACCTGCGCGAGTGGGCGCTGCACAAGCTGGGCGTCGCGGCGGACCGGAAGGCCTGGACCTTCGCCGGCTGGTCGTCCGGCGGCTACTGCGCGATGAACCTGGTGACCCGCCACCCGCAGTGGTACGGCCAGGCGGTGAGCGTCAGCGGCTACGACCGCGCGCAGATGGACGCCGAGACGGAGAACCTCTACAAGGGCCGCCAGGACGTCGACGACGCCAACAACGTCGGCATCACGGTCCGCCTCCACCCGTCCCCGGTGGACATCCTGGCCATCTGGGGCGAGAAGGAGAAGTTCGAGGGCGCGGCGGCCGGGCTGATCCAGGCCGGCGTCCGCCCGCCGGTCCGCTTCCAGTCGTGGCAGGTGCCGGACGCCGGCCACAACATGAACACCTTCAAATCCCAGCTCCCCGACATCCTCACCTGGATCGGCGCCCACACGACGCCGCCCGCCCCGGCGGGCCGGCAGGTCCAGACCCTCGGCGGGGTGCAGCCGTGGCCGCTGCCGCGCTCCGGCGCGCCCGGTGCGCTGGCGGACGTCGAGCAGTGAGCCGGCTCAGCCGAGCAGCTTCGAGACGATCTCCGTGACCCGCTTCGACGCGGTCGCGTAGTCGACCTTGGCGGGGTGCTCGGTCAGCACTACGACGATGGAGCGGTTGTCCTTGCCGACCACGCCCGAGGTGTGCAGCATCCGCGTCGGCCGGCAGCACGACCAGCCCTGCTTCACCGCCCACGGCTGTCCACCGGCGGCGTCCGGGATGCCGAAGTACTGCCGGAAGCCGTCGGACCCGCGCTCGGTCGCGTCGCGCAGCGCGTTCAGGATCGTGACCGACTTCTTGGTCAGCAGGTACTGGTAGACCTTCACGACGTCGGCCGCGGTGATCCGCGTGTCGCCCCACCGGCCGGGATCGGCGGGCGGCCGGGTACCGGTGAGGCCGAGCTTCGTGGCCCAGCGCGTGACGATCGACGGCCCGCCGTAGGCCGCCCAGAACCGGCTCGCGAGGTCGTCGTCGCTGCGGGACAGCATCCGCTGGACGTCCGCCGCAGGGCCGCCCTGGTCGAGCACGGAAAGCGCAATCAGCAGCTTCACGATCGACGCGGAGGTGTACCCGCGGTTCGGCTGCACGGAGACGGTCGCCGCGCCGGACTCCCGATCGAAGACGACGGCGCTGACCTCGCCGTCGCGCACGATCCCGGCCAGTGCGCCGGCGTCCACCTCGGCCGGCGGCGCCTTGGGCTCGGTCTTGGGCTCGGTCTTGGGCGCCGGCGTGGCGGACGGCTCGCTCTCGGGCGCGGCTGCCGGAGTCGGCGTCGCGGACGTCGTCGCCGCGTTCGCGGTGACCGCGAGCGGTTGGGGCGCCGCGGCGGTGCTGTGCCCCGCCGTTACCACCACCGCGCCGATCGCCCCCAGGCACAGCCCCACCAGGAAGATGCCGCTCAGCTTGCGCATGACCTGGATTGCCGGGAAGGCCACGCGTCGTTCGCCGGAACGGAGTGCTTTGTGGGATACCTCTCGAAGGGGGCCCGAATCGGGAACGCGGGAGGGCCCTGCGGGCAAGCACCATCGTTTCACCCACCGTGGTCGCGGGGTACTCCAGCGCGGTGACGGTCGTCACCACCCGCTGGGAAGGACTGGAGTCATGGTTCACGCGAAAGGCGCACGCATCCGGGTCCGAGGCCTGCAGCCGGCGCAGGTGCTGGCCGGACTGGCCGGGATCGCGTTCCTCGTCGTCGGCATCATCGGACTGTCAAGGACCGGCTTCGGCGATTTCGCCGGCCACCACGACGCCGGGTTCTGGCGGTTCTCCGCCAACCCGCTGATGAGCCTGGTCCGCGTCGTGACCGGCGTCGTCGGCCTGCTGCTCGCGTTCGGCTCGGGCCGCGCACGGGCGTTCGGCTGGCTGCTGTTCATCGGCTACGGCCTGCTGTTCGTGTGGGGCCTGATGATCGACGGCCTCATTTCGAGCAACCCGTTCGCCAACGCCGGCAACCCGATGGACCTCGAGCCCGCCGACACGTGGCTGCACCTCGGTGTCGCTGCGCTCGGCCTGCTGATCGCGGTCCTGCCGGCCCGCCGCACCATCCTGCTGCCCGAGGACGAGACGGCCGACGAGCCGGTCGTCGCCGAGCAGCGCACCGAGGTCATCGACCGGGTTCCCGAAGAAGAACCGCGCCGCCGGTCGTTCCTGCGTCGTGACCACAAGGGGCGAGGCCCGGAGGTCACTCACGAAGAGCGTCCGCCGGGCCTCGCCCACTAAGAGGTTCGGGATGGTTCGGGTTCAGTAGGTGGTGCCACCGGAACCGGAATCGTTGGTCGTGGCGCCGCTGCCGGCCGGAGCCTGCTGCTGGCCGGCAGCGGTGTTCGGGTTGCTGCCGAGCTTGCAACCGGCGGGCTCGATGACGAACCAGGTGCCGTTGACGCCCTGCCCGTTCGCATCGCCCGGCTTGGTGTCCTTCGAGAAGGTGTAGACGGGCCAGCCGCCGATGGTCACCTGCTCGCTGCCGTCCTGCCGCTTGATGCTGCCGAGCAGCTTCGAGTCGATGCCCTGCAGTTCGACCTTGCCCTTGGAGAGCACCGGCGGCCAGGTCTTGGCGCAGTCACCGTTGCAGGCGGAGGCCTTCTTCTTGGTGTCCTTCTGGAACAGGTAGAGGGTCATCCCGTTCTGGTCGACGATCGCATCGCCGAGGCCGTCGATCTTGCTGGCACTGAGCTTCACGGCGCCGGCTTCGGACTCGCCGGCCGCGGCCTGCCCGGCCTTCCCGCCCTTGGCGTTCGCGGCGTACCAGGCGCCCCCGACTCCCTGGCCGGTCGCGTCACCGGGCTTGGTGTCCTTCGCGTAGCGGTAGAGCGCCCACCCGCCGACGGTGATCTGCTCGGTCCCGTCGGACCGGGTCACCTTCCCGACGTTGTTCTTGTCGACCCCCTGGACGTCCACGTCCCCGGTGGCCAGCACGGGCGGCCAGGCCTTGGCGCAGTCACCGTCGCAGTTGGACTTCGGCGGCTTCGCGGTGTCTTTGTCGAACCGGTAGAGGGTCATCCCGTTCTGGTCGGTGAGCACCTGCCCCACATCGGCCACATCGGCGACGACCAGCTTGGTCTCGTTCGACGCCGGAGCGGCGTTCCCGACCTGGCCGTTGTTGTTGGCGGCCTGGCCACCACCGGTGCCACCCGCCGCCGCAGGAGCGACAACCGGCTGGGCAGTCTCGGCACCCGAGCAAGCGGTGAGCACTGCCAGCCCGGCTGCCGCCGCGGCGACGGAGACGGCGATGCGCGTGCGAAGCATGGAAGTTCTCCTTGTGTCCGTTGGGGTTTCCCGGCCGCTCGGTGCGGCTGCCTGATACCCACTACACGGACCCCCGCCGAGGGCGGTTCAAAGAATTTTCCCGAGCCGTGCGGCGGCCCGTGTCAGCAGCGATAGAGGTGGCTGAGGCGCGGGCCCACCTGCGACGTGGGGGTGGTGCCGGCCGGGCGCGTGTTAGCCGGCCGCGGCGAGGTGTGGCCGCAGCGAGGGGTGGCCGGGCCGCCGGCGGCCTCACAGCGGCCGCGGCGGGGCGGCCCGGGGCAGGGCTGGCTGCGACGGAGCGGCTGGGTGGCAAAGCTGGCTGCGGCGGGGCATAGGCCGGCCGGGCGGCAAGGCTGGCCTAGCGGCGGCCGCGGCAGGACAGCTGGGCGGGGCAGCGGGTGTGGGCCGGGCGGCAGGGGCGCTGCGCGGCCGAGCGACTGCCGCGGCGGGACGGCAGGGGGCCCTGCGCGGCGGTCGGCCAGCGCGCTCGGCCCGGCAAGGCCGCCAGCGCGGGGAGCGGCAGGGCAGCCGCCGACTCCGAGGAGCCGCACTCGCACCGCAGCTTGCCGGAGCCGCCCTCCGAGCTCTCGATCCGTCCCGCTCACCCACGTCGACCTTTGGCCGCTAGTCCGAACTGCCCGGCTTCCTGCCACCGAGGGCGTGGTCAACCAGTGCACCTGCCGCGCCGGTGTAGCCGGCCGGGTCGAGCAGGTCGTCCAGTGCGGCCGGCGTCAGTACGCCGGTGATGGCGGGCAGCTCGTCCAGGACGTCCCGGAGCGGCCGGTCCTCGCGCACCGCCCGCCGGGACGCCTCGCCCAGCAGCTCCTTGGCCGTCGCCTTGCCGAGCAGCGGTGCGAGCACGGCGGAAAGCCGCTCGGAGACGATCAGCCCGTTCGTCGACGCCAAGTTCGTCCGCATCCGCTCGGGCTCCGCGGTGAGCCCGCGCGCCAGCTCGGCGGCAGTGTGCGCGGCGCCGCCGGTCAGACGGAGGCACTCGCGCACCAGCTGCCACTCGGCGTGCCACACCCCGGCCGACCGCTCGTCCTCGGCGAGCATCGACTGCGTCACCCCGGCGGCCAGCACGGGCACCTGCAGCGCAGCCGACCGGATCAGCGTCGCGAGCACCGGGTTCCGCTTGTGCGGCATCGCCGACGAACCACCCCGCCCATCGGCGGTCGGTTCGGCGACCTCGCCCAGCTCGGTCCGGCTGAGCGTCTCGACGTCGACGGCCAGCTTCCCCAGCGCCCCGGCGGCGAACGCGAGCGCGCCGACGAGGTCCGCCACCGGCGTCCGCAGCGTGTGCCACGGCAGCACCGGAGCGGACAGCCCGGTCTCCTCGGCGAACGCGGCCGTCAGCTGTTCCGCGTAGTCGCCGACGTCCGCGCTGTGAGCCCGGGCAGGACGTCGACCGTCGCCCGCGCGTCGTCCAGGGCGCGGTGCGTCGGGCGGGTCCTCGCCCCGAACAGCAGCGCCAGCGCCGTCAGG
>NZ_JBSGBK010000128.1:0-16432 GCF_053601215.1 Amycolatopsis sp. NPDC004772 | reverse complement strand
ACGGCGCCGTCATCTGACCCGAGCGCCCCAATGTGGCGTTGGGTGCGTCCAACGCACCCAATGTGGCGTTCGGTGCGTCTGACGCACCGAACGCCACATTGGGGCGTTTGAGACTCAGCAGCCGAGGAAGTGGCACCGGACGACGCGCGGCGTCTCCAGCACCGAGCCCGCCCGGACGTCCCAGGCGAGCCGGACGTACTGGGCGTGCGTCCAGGCCAGCGGGGTCGCCGAGGTGTTCGGCGTGCCGGCCGGGAAGCCGGTCTGCCCGGACGGCGGGTTCTCGTCCCACACCTGCTCCGGCATGGTCTCCGCCGAGCTGCTCACGCGGCCGAGGTCACGCAGCCGCCGCGCGGCCGACGACGGGTCGCCGAGCGCCAGTTCGTACTCGCCGCGCTCGCCGGCGAGCAGCGGCCAGAGCCGGCCGAACGTGGTGCGGCTCTCCGCCGGGAAGGTGTAGTCCCACGGCGAGCCGTCGGCCTGCTCGCCGTAGCCGTCCTTCGTGTAGCGGTGCCAGAACTGGCCGGTCGGCGTGGTGAAGGCGATGTCCTTGTCCGTCACCCGCACGCTGTTGCGGATCACCGGGTCGTCGGCGCGGTAGATGCCGAGCCGGACCAGGTCGAGGAAGCCCGCGTCGGTGACCGCCCGCTGGTCCATCGTCACGCTCGAGTTGCCGAGGTTGTACGTCGTCCCGTTGTTCGCGTTCGCGTCCTTGGTCAGCCGGACGAAGTACGGATCCTTCGACAGCGGCCCGTTCGTGGTGACCGTCTGCTTCGGCAGGTCGGCCTTCATCTTGTCGGCCGCCGCGAGGTACCGGGCCGCGTCCGCCGAAGCGCCGTTGTGCGCCGCGATGTCCGCGGCGCAGACGAGCCCGGCGATCACCGAAGCGATCGTCGACGGGGACCAGCCGTCCTGCTCCTCCCAGCGTTCCTGCTGCGTGTACGGCGTCGGCTGCCCGTTCGGACCGCGGTAGCCGAGGATGAAGTCGGCGGCCTTGCGGACGCCGGGCCACAGGTCGTTCCGCCCGAGCTGCTGGGCGAGCACGATCGGGAACGCGGTCTCGTCGAGCTGGATCGACGTCCAGTACGGGACGCCGTCGACCCGGCTGTTCTGCGGCATGTGCCCGTCGGCCTGCTGCTGCGTGCCGAACATGTACGACACCGCCCGGTTGGCGGCCGCCTTGTCGCCGCCGGCGGCCAGGCCGGTCGCGATCTGGTAGAGGTCACGCGGCCAGACCAGGTGGTAGGTGCCGGACGGCGACCACTCCGGATCGTTGTTCCCGAACCGCCACGGCATGCTCGGCGAGGCAATGAAGGCGCCCGGGTGGTGCTTGTCCTCGCTCGCCGCGAGGGTGAGCATCGACGCCTTGTAGAGGTCGCGCTCGGCGTCGGTCTTCAGCGACGACGGCGGCTTGCTGATCCCCCGCAGGTACTGCTGCCAGCCGCGGTCGTAGGCGTGCGTGATGTCGCGGACACCGCGTCGCTGCGACGCCCGGGCACTGCCGAGCGCGTCGGCGGCCTTCGCGCCCATGCCGAGGGCGAGGGTGACGTGCCGGTTGCGCAGACCGTCGGCGTTCGTCTGCCCGGTCAGCACGACGTTGCCCTTCTCGGCCGTGTCGTACTGCGCCAGCTTGAAGGTCTTGGCGAGCTGGGTGTTCCCGTCGGACGCGCCCGCGTAGCCGACGCTCGTCTTCGTGAACGCGGGCTTCGCGG
Source organism: Amycolatopsis sp. NPDC004772 (assembly GCF_053601215.1). Taxonomy (NCBI): domain Bacteria; kingdom Bacillati; phylum Actinomycetota; class Actinomycetes; order Pseudonocardiales; family Pseudonocardiaceae; genus Amycolatopsis; species Amycolatopsis sp. NPDC004772. The sequence goes on along the minus strand of NZ_JBSGBK010000128.1, from coordinate 14,723 downwards.
TGAGGGCGGCGGCGTTCGACGCGTCCTGCGCGGTGACGGCGTCGCCCTGGCGGGCGGCGGAGTCGTCCGAGCCGTCGTTGGTCAGGTCCGGGTCGGCGACCGCGTAGAGCTGGTAGGGCCGGCCGGTGAGCGACTGGAAGTCGACGTCGACCAGCACGGTCGTGGCGGCCGGGTCGGTGACGTACGTCTTGCGGAGGCGCCAGCGGTGCTGGTCGTCGGTGATGGTCTGCTCGTAGGTCAGGCTGTCGTCGTCGGTCCGCCGCACCTGCTGCGACTTCGCCGAGTAGTCCGTGACGGCGAAGCTGCGGCCGTCGGTGACGACGAAGTTCAGCGAGCGGACGCTGGGCGTGGACAGGTCCGGGTAGTAGACCTCGGACAGCTGCCCGCCCTGGAGGGTGAACCAGACGTTGCTCGACCGGTCGTGGGCCGTGCCGAACCCGGTCTTGTTCGCGGGCAGCCAGCTCGGATGGGCCCCGGGTGCGCCGGGAGCCTCTTCCGCGGCCACCGCGGTCGCCGGGATCAGGCCGGTGACCAGCAGGCCGGCGAAGGCGCCGGAAATGAGTTTTCGCATATCAACCCCACAGAAGATCGCTTCTGCACCGTTACAGAAGCGACTTGGGAGTCTGCCGCCGATCCTTCACCGGCGCATGGTCCGATCCGGTGAACCACTGACCGTCACTGGTCCGGTGAACCGGTTCACGGACAGCGAACGTCCAGGACCGATTTCCGGGCGCAGAATTGTATTACCTGCAACGGTGTAATCGAGGTGCGCATGGACGACGCGATGGACGCCTACTCGCGCGTGGTCAGCACGGTCGCCGAGACCGTCACCCCGCACGTCGCCGGGGTGCAGCTCGCCCGCGGGAGCGGCTCGGCCGTCGTCTTCGCCGAGGACGGGCACCTGCTCACCAACGCCCACGTCGTCAGCGACCACCGGCGCGGGGTCGCCACCTTCGCCGACGGCAGCGAGGTGCCCTTCGACGTCGTCGGCGCCGACCCGCTGTCCGATCTCGCCGTGCTGCGCGCCCGGGGCGAGACGCCGGCCGCCGCCGTGCTGGGCGACGCCGACCGGCTCGTCGTCGGGCAGCTCGTCGTCGCCGTCGGGAACCCGCTCGGCTTCTCCGGCACCGTCACCGCCGGGGTCGTCAGCGCGCTCGGGCGGGCGCTGCCGGTGCGGCAGGGGCGCACCACCCGCGTGATCGAGGACGTCATCCAAACCGACGCCGCGCTCAACCCCGGCAACTCCGGCGGCGCGCTCGCCGACTCCGCCGGGCGGGTCGTCGGCGTCAACACCGCCGTCGCCGGGGTCGGGCTCGGCCTCGCCGTGCCGATCAACGCGACCACCCGGCGGATCATCGACACGCTGGTCGTCGAAGGCCGGGTGCGGCGCGCGTACCTCGGCGTCGTCGGCGTGCCCGCGCCGCTGCCGGACGACGTCGCCGAGCGCACCGGGCAGCGCGCGGGGCTGCGGGTGCACGAAGTCGTGTCCGGCGGCCCGGCCGACCGGGCGGGCCTGCGCGCCGGCGACCTCGTGCTGACCGTCGGGCGCACCCGCGTCTCGGACGCCCAGGGCATCCAGCGGCAGCTGTTCGCGGAAGTGATCGGCACCGCACTGCCGATCACCGTGCTGCGCAACGGAGCCATGGTCGACGTCTACGCCACACCGGCAGAGTTGGTCGGGTGACTTGAGTATCGCGCTCCGGCGTGGCATGGTCGGGGGCACAACACCAACGCGGGAGCTCGCGCCATGGCGGGCTGAGAGGGTGACTTGCGTTTCGCAGGCGTCACCGACCGCATGAACCTGACCGGGTAATGCCGGCGTAGGGAGTGAAAGTCGTTGACGGCTTTGGAAAGCAATGCTGCGCTGAACGTCACGACCGGGCCGATCACCGGCTCGCGCAAGGTGTACCACCAGACCGAATCCGGGCTGCGGGTGCCCGCCCGCCGGATCGATCTGTCCAACGGCGAACACTTCGACGTCTACGACACTTCGGGCCCCTACACGGATCCGGAAGCGGCCATCGACGTCCACAGTGGACTGCACCGGCTGCGCGCCGGCTGGGCCGACGGGCGCGAGCACAACACGCAGCTCGGGTGGGCCAAACAGGGCGTCATCACCCGGGAAATGGAGTACATCGCCGCGCGCGAACGGGTTTCCCCGGAGTTCGTCCGCGACGAGGTGGCTCGCGGGCGCGCGGTGATCCCGGTCAACCGCAAGCACCCCGAGTCCGAGCCGATGATCATCGGCAAGAACTTCCTGGTGAAGATCAACGCCAACATGGGCAACTCGGCCGTCTGGTCGTCGGTCGAGGAAGAGGTCGACAAGATGGTGTGGGCCACCCGCTGGGGTGCCGACACGATCATGGACCTCTCCACCGGCAAGCGGATCCACGAAACCCGGGAGTGGATCATCCGCAACTCGCCGGTCCCGGTCGGGACCGTGCCGATCTACCAGGCCCTGGAAAAGGTCGACGGGGAGCCGGAAAAGCTGTCGTGGGAGGTGTACCGCGACACGATCGTCGAACAGTGCGAGCAGGGTGTCGACTACGTCACCGTGCACGCCGGCGTGCTGCTGCGCTACATCCCGCTGACCGCCCGGCGCGTCACCGGGATCGTCAGCCGGGGCGGGTCGATCATGGCCGCGTGGTGCCTGGCGCACCACCAGGAGTCCTTTTTGTACACGCACTTCGAGGAACTCTGCGAGATCCTCCGGCAGTACGACGTCACGTTCTCCCTCGGCGACGGCCTGCGCCCGGGGTCCATCGCGGACGCCAACGACCGCGCCCAGTTCGCCGAACTGGAAACCCTCGGCGAGCTGACGCACATCGCGCGCTCGCACGACGTCCAGGTGATGATCGAGGGCCCCGGCCACGTGCCGATGCACAAGATCAAGGAGAACGTCGAGCTCGAGGAAAAGCTCTGCGGCGAAGCGCCGTTCTACACGCTCGGCCCGCTCGCGACGGACATCGCGCCGGCGTACGACCACATCACTTCGGCCATCGGCGCGGCGCAGATCGGCTGGTACGGCACGGCGATGCTGTGTTACGTGACACCGAAGGAGCACCTGGGCCTGCCCAACCGCGACGACGTCAAGACCGGCGTGATCACGTACAAGATCGCCGCGCACGCCGCGGACCTGGCCAAGGGGCACAAGTACGCGCAGGAGTGGGACGACGAGCTGTCCAAGGCGCGGTTCGAGTTCCGCTGGAACGACCAGTTCAACCTGTCGCTGGACCCGGACACCGCGCGCTCCTTCCACGACGAGACGCTGCCCGCCGAGCCGGCCAAGACCGCGCACTTCTGCTCGATGTGCGGCCCGAAGTTCTGCTCGATGCGGATCACGCAGGACGTCCGCAAGTACGCGGAGGAGCACGGTCTGTCCACTGTGGAGGCCATCGAGGCGGGCATGGCGTCGAAGTCGGCGGAGTTCACCGAGTCCGGCGGCAAGGTCTACCTGCCGGTGGTGCAGCCGTGACACCGAGGACCGCCCTCACCATCGCCGGCTCGGACTCCGGCGGTGGTGCGGGCATCCAGGCGGACCTGCGCACGTTCTTCGCGCACGGCGTCCACGGACTGGTCGCCGTGACGGCGGTCACCGTGCAGAACTCGCTGGGCGTGCAGGGTTTCACCGAGATCCCGGCCGACGTGGTTTCGGCGCAGATCAAGGCGGTGGCGTCGGACATGGGCGTCGACGCGGCGAAGACGGGCATGCTGGCCACGGCGGAGATCATCCGCGCGGTGGCGAAGACCCTCGACGAAGTCGGGCCGTTCCCGTTCGTGGTCGACCCGGTGGCGGCGTCGATGACGGGCCACGCGCTGCTGCGCGAGGACGCCCTGGAGGCGATCCGCACGGAGTTGTTCCCGCGCGCGACGCTGATCACGCCGAACCTCGACGAAGTCCGGTTGCTGACGGGCGTGTCGGTGGTGGACGCGGCTTCGCAGCGCGCGGCGGCCGAGGCCCTGCTGGAGTTCGGTTCGCGGTGGGTGCTCGTGAAGGGCGGCCACATGCAGGGCACGACCGAGTGCGTGGACCTGCTGACGGACGGCAGCGAGTACGTCGAACTGACCGGCCCGCGGTACATCACGGAGAACACCCACGGCGGCGGCGACACGTTGGCGTCGGCGATCACGGCATCGCTCGCGAAAGGTGTTTCGGTGCCGGACGCGGTGGCGGCCGGGAAGAAGTTCATCGAGCGGTGCGTGGCGGAGGCTTACCCGCTGGGTGCCGGGGTGGGTCCGGTCTCGCCGTTCTGGGTGCTGGATCGCTGACGCACCGGCCGGTACTCCACGCTGATCACTTCGATCTCGGAGCCGCGCAGGAGTACGCGTTCGTAGGCATCGGGCAACGCGGTGAGCGCGCTGTCCGCATCGGGCTTGACGGCCAGCGGCTTCGTCAGGAGGAGTTCGCGGTCGGCCGGCGCCAGGTCGGCGGTGAAGTTCTCGACCTGCCCGGTGTAGACGAGACCGCTGGTCAGCCGCACCCGGACGAACACCGCGTGCCCGGCAGGCACCCCGTCGCGGAACGCCAGCCCCCAGGCACTGACCTTCCGGAACGCCTCGCCCTCCCGCCGGGCGAGCACCTTGTGCAGCCCGAACGCCAGCAGGTGCGACAGGACGGTCGCCGCCGCGATCGTCAGGAGCACCCGGCCGTAGTGGTCCGCCAGGTAGGCATTGCCGCCGATGATCATCGCGCGGGGGTCGAAGAACAGCCCGGGGAACAGCCACCGCACGCCCAGCAGCACCACCAGGGTCGCCAGCGTGAACCCCAGACTGCCGAGCGCCACCCGGCCGGCCTCGCGGAAGGCCGATTCCGCGGCCGCGACCCGGCGCCGGGCGCCGAGCAGGTCGAAGAACAGGCCCGGCGCGACGACGATCAGGAACAGGATGACGGCGAGCCAGGTGCCGGGGATCATCCGGGGTAGTCGGGCGGGTTGCGGTCGTCGTCCGCGCCGGCGGGGCGGGGCGGGGCGTCGGGATCGGGCTCTCGATCGTCCCGCTTGAGCAGTTCCCGAAGCACCAACCGCGGGGCGGTGAGCACCCCGTTGAGCGCGGCGATGACGCCCTCGATCACCACGACCACCTCCCAGGTGCGAACCGGCACCTCGTGAGTCGCCGGGACCGGGTGGGACGTTTCAGCGGACCGGCTGCAGCTCCCGGCCGTCGTACTCCTCGCGCGCCGAGCGGATGCGGCCGAAGTTCGCCTGCGACCACGTGCTCAGCGCGATCAGGTGCGCGCCGACCTCGGCGCCCATCTCCGTCAGCGCGTACTCGACCGTCGGCGGCGTTGTCGGGTACACCGTGCGCGTCACGAAGCCGTCGCGCTCGAGCTGGCGGAGGTTCTGGGTCAGCATCTTCTGGCTGATGCCGTCGACCGCGCGGCGCAGCTCGCCGAAGCGGTGCGGGCCGCGGGCCAGTGCGCCCAGGACCAGGGCCGTCCACTTGTTGGCCAGCAGGTCCAGGACGTCGCGGCACGGGCAGTTGCGGAGGTACACATCCCAGGGTCCGCCCTGGTCACAGGTAGTTTCCATCAGGTACCTACAGTACCAACTAGTGCCTTCTGGCGAAAAGTGACCGGTGGCCCGAGGATGGAGGCGATCCCGAACCAGAAGGAGTTGAGCAATGCGCATCGTGACCCAGCAGGCCCTCGGCGGACCGGAGGTGCTCCGCGTCACCGAGGCACCGCGCCCCGAACCCGGGCCGACGGAGGTCCTGGTGCGGGTGAAGGCCGCCGGGATCAACCCGGTCGACTGGAAGGTGCGGCGCGGGGGCGGGTTCCTCGGCGAGCCGCCGTTCACTGTCGGCTGGGACGTCGCCGGCGTCGTCGAGCAGGCCGGCTTCGGCGCGACCGGTGTCGAAGAGGGCGACGAAGTCCTCGGCATGCCGTGGTTCCCGCGGCCGGCCAACGCCTACGCCGAGTACGTCACCGCGCCTTCGCGGCACTTCGTGCGCAAGCCGGCCGGCCTGTCGTTCGCCGAAGCCGCCGCCCTTCCGCTCGCCGGGCTGACCGCCTGGCAGGGTCTGGTCGACATCGCGGGCGTCCACAAGGGACAGCGGGTGTTCGTCGACGCCGCCGCGGGCGGGGTCGGCCACCTCGCCGTGCAGATCGCCAAGGCGCGCGGCGCGCACGTCATCGGCACCGCCAGCGCGCAGAAGCACGGGTTCCTGCGCGAACTCGGTGTCGACGAGCCGATCGACTACCACGACCCGGACGCGACCGCGTCCGATGTGGACGTCTACTTCGGACTGGTCGGCGAGGAGAGCGACCTGCGCTGGCTGCCCGCCGTCAAGGAGGGCGGCCTGCTGATCGGCGTGCCGAGCGGCGTCGCCGACCGGGTGGCGCAACAGGCGGCCGAGAACAACGTGCGGACGAAGAGGATCCTCGTCGAACCCGACCGCGGCGGGCTGGCCGGCCTCGTCGAGCTGATCGAGGCCGGCCAGCTGAAGGTCCGCGTCGAGCGGACCTTCCCGCTGGAGGACGTGGCCGAGGCGCACGAGCTGGGTGAATCCGGCCGGGTCTCCGGCAAGCTCGTGCTGACCGTCTAACCGCGGGCGAGCACCTGGGGCAGCACCGTCGTGAGCCCGGTCCAGTCCGAAGTGACCACCGACGCGTGCTGCTTCGCCAGGTCGGCGACGCGCTGGTTGGCCTGGTCGACTGTCGGGTTGTGGGCGTCGATGGCCGGCGCGACGTTCTGCCCGTCGGTCATCACCACGTAGTAGTGGTTGGCGTCGTACCACCACGGCCCGGTCTGGGTGACCCACGCGTTCGCGTCGCCGTCGAACACCACGAACCACGGCTTGAGGTCGGCGGTGTACTTGTCCCGCGGGTCGCCGCCGGCCGCGCCGTGCACGGTCGGGAAGATGTTCGCGTCGCCGAGCTTGCCCGCGTTCTTCAGGCCGACCAGGTAGCGCGCGTATTCGACGTCGGTCTTCAGCGTGTCGGTCGGGTTCTGCTCCTCGACCGTGCCCGGGATGATCTCGGTGATCACCCGGCCCCGCAGCGCGTCCACGGACAGCCAGTTGTCCGCCTTGGCCGCGTCGTCCAGCGTGGCGTAGCTCCCGAGCAGCTCGGCCGGGCGGAAGGCGACGCTGCCGAGGTGCGAGCGGAACGTCGCGTCCAGCTCGTCCGGGCCCATGCCGGTGTTGTCGGAGAAGCCGGTCTTCATCTCCAGCTTGAGCGTGATCGGCGTGTGCCCGGGGTGGGCGGCCAGCCAGATCCGGATGTCGTCGAGGCAGTACTCCAGGTTCTTGTTCTTGCCGCCGCTGTAGAGCTGCGACGCCGAGGTCGCCGCGACGCAGTTGTTGTTGTTCCCCAACGGGTTCGAGTGGCTGACCTTCCACTCGTGGGTGAAGAAGTCCGGCCAGACGTCGAGCTCGATCAGCGACGAGCCGGCGTCGAGCGCCTGGGCGAGGTAGCCGTAGGCCGCCGGGTCGTAGGTGTTGTGCACGCCGACGGTCGTGACGTGGGACAGCTTGGGGCTGTCGGCGCTGGCGGCGGTCGCTCCGGAGAGCGTGAGCGCGGCCGCGAGGAGGGCCACCGAGAAGAGCTTCATCCAGGCTCCTTCGAACGTGAGTAACGTTCACAATGTCTCACCGTGGTTGACTGTTGATGAAGCAAAAGAGGCTGATTGGCCTAGACCAGAAGTCGGGAAACCACCATGACGACGAGCCTTCCGACCGCCTTGACGATCGCCGGGTCGGACTCCGGCGGTGCCGCCGGGCTCCAGGCGGACCTGCGCACGTTCCTGACCTGCGGGGTGCACGGCCTGGTCGCGGTCACCGCCGTCACCGTGCAGAACACCCTGGGCGTGCACGACCGCGCCGACCTGCCGCCGCACATCGTGGCCGGGCAGATCGAGGCGGTGGCGGCGGACATGGGCGTCGGCGCGGCGAAGACCGGCATGCTGGCCTCGGCCGAGATCATCCACGCCGTCGCGGCGGCGTGCGACAAGGCGGAAATCGGCCGGGACGCGCGCATCCCGTTCGTCGTGGACCCGGTGGCGGCGTCGATGCACGGCCACCCGCTGTTCGACGAGGCGGGGCTGCACGCGTTGCGCGACGAGCTGCTCCCGCGCGCGACGGTGCTGACCCCGAACCTCGACGAGGTCCGGCTGCTGACCGGGATGACCGTGAAGGACCGCGAGGGCATGCACACCGCGGCGGTCGTGCTGCACCGCATGGGCCCCCGCTACGTCCTGGTCAAGAGCGGTCACCTGCAGGCCGACCCGGAGTGCGTGGACCTCCTGTTCGACGGTTCGACGTTCGTGGAGCTGCCCGGCAAGCGCTACTCGACGCCGCACACGCACGGCGCGGGCGACACGATGGCCTCGGCGCTCACCGCGGGCCTGGCCAAGGGCATGTCGGTGGTCGAGGCCGCGCGGTACGGCAAGTGGTTCGTGTCGCACGCGGTCGAGCACGCCTACCCGATGGGGGCGAAGGTCGGCCCGGTCTCGGCCTTCTGGCGGCTGGCTCCCGAAGAGCGCTGAGTACGCGTCCGGCTACCATCCCTGCGTTTACTGATCCTTGACCAACGCAGGGGGCGGCCTTGACCGGACGCGAGCGGGTGGCGCAGGTGCTCGAGAGCCGCCGCTTCCAGAACTTCATCATCGCCGTCATCGTCTTCAACGCCGTCACCCTCGGCATGGAGACGTCGACGTCGCTCATGGACGGCTACGGCGGCCTTCTGCACGCCCTCGACCACATCGCGCTGGGCATCTTCGTCACCGAGCTGCTGGCGAAGTTCTACGCCTACCGCGGCAGCTTCTTCCGCGACAACTGGAACGTTTTCGACCTGCTGGTGGTCGGCATCGCGGTGATCCCGGCGACCGGGCCGTTCGCCGTCCTGCGGTCGCTGCGCGTGCTGCGGGTCCTGCGGCTGATCTCCGTGGTGCCGTCGATGCGGAAGGTCGTCTCCGGGCTGCTCGCCGCGATCCCCGGGATGGCGTCGATCGCCGCGCTGCTCGCGCTGATCATCTTCGTGGCCGGCGTGATGGCGACGAAGCTGTTCGGCACCATCGACCCCGGCGACTTCGGTGACCTCGGCACGTCGCTGTTCACCCTGTTCCAGGTGATGACCGGCGAGGCCTGGCCGGACATCGCGAAGACGATCATGGAGCAGGCGCCGCTGGCCTGGATCTTCTTCGTCGTCTACATCCTGGTGTCCAGCTTCGCGGTGCTGAACCTCTTCATCGCCGTCGTGGTCAGCGGCATGGAGGACGAGCTGCGCCAGGACATCCGCGAGGAGGAGGCCAAGCAGGCCGAAGCGCAGGCCGCCGCGAACCAGGAGATCCTCGACGAGCTCCGCGCCCTGCGCGCGGAGCTGGCCGAACTGCGGCAGGAGAAGGCGGCTTAATCGTCCGCGATCAGGGCTTCGAGGGCCGGCAGCGCCGCCAGCAGCGCCTCCCGGTGGTCCGGCGAGAGGCGGTCGAGCCGCCGGTTCAGCTCCTGCACGCGCGTCGACCGGACACCGGACACGAGCCGCTCGCCCTCTTCGGTCGCCTTCGCCAGCCACGCCCGGCGGTCGACCGGGTCGGACTCGCGGCTCACGTACCCCGCCTCGACCAGGGACGCGATGATCCGCGACATCGTCGCCGCGGCCACGCCCTCCTTGGCCGCGAGGTCGCCGAGCCGGAGCTGGCCCGCGTGCACCAGCGTCGCCAGCGCCGAGATGGCGCCGTGGCCCGGCCCTGGCACGCCGGCCTGCCGCAGTGACCGGGAGAGCCTGCCCACGGCGAGGTACAACCTGCCCGAGACGTCCTGGACCGATGTGCTCGTCACGGCTGGCTCCTTCTGCCCTCGCCCCGCCGCGGGTGCGCCGGAAATTGCCGTCCACCTTACGGGTTCGAGGTCACGGTCGGCGTTAAGGCGCCCTGGTTTAACGGGGTGGGCTCGAAGCCTGCGCCCAGAAGCGCTGCGGCACCCGCCCGGCTTCCCGAGCCAACCGTCCCGCGACCACGGCGGAACGCATCGCCGCGGCCATCCGCTCCGGATCGGCCGCCCTGGTGACGGCCGTGGAGAGCAGGACGGCGTCGCAGCCGAGCTCCATGGCGAGGGTGGCGTCCGAGGCCGTGCCGATTCCGGCGTCCAGGATGACCGGGACGCCCGCCCGCGAGACGATCAGTTCGATGTTGTGCGGATTCCGGATGCCGAGCCCGGTGCCGATCGGCGCGCCCAGCGGCATCACCGCGGCGCAGCCGGCCTCCTCCAGGCGCAGCGCGAGGACCGGGTCGTCGTTCGTGTAGACGAACACGGTGAACCCGTCGGCGGCGAGCCGCTCGGCGGCGTCGAGGGTCTCGATCGGGTCCGGCAGCAGCGTCCGGTCGTCGGCGTGCACCTCGAGCTTGATCAGGTCGGTCTCCAGCGCCTCGCGCGCGAGCTGCGCGGTGAGCACGGCTTCGGCGGCCGTCCGGCACCCCGCCGTGTTCGGCAGCAGCTCGATGCCGAGCCTCTTCAGGAGTTCGAGGACGCCGGAGCCTCCTTCGGCGTCGGCGCGGCGCATGGCGACCGTGGTCAGCTCGGTGCCCGACGCCACCAGCGCGCGTTCCAGCACGGCGAGGTTCGCCGCGCCGCCGGTGCCGATGATCAGCCGGGACGTCAGCTTCGTCGTGCCGATGACCAGTGGTTCTTCGTCCATTTCAGCCTCCCTGGACCGCGGTGAGCACGTCGAGGACCGCCCCCTTGGGCACCGGGGTGGCCGCCCAGTCGGCGCGGCGGACGACGACGCCGTCGACCGCGACGGCGATGCCGGGCCGCTGCCCGCCCGACGCGTCGAGGACGTCGGCGACGGTGGCGCCGTCTGGGAACGCCGTCCACTCGCCGTTGAGCTTGATCTCCATCACACGTGCTCCTTCTCGTGCAGGCGGGCGGGCGAAGCCGCTTCGACGCCTTCGGGCGGCTCGTCGCCGTCGAGCCAGGCGACCACGGCGTCCGCGGTCACCGGGGCCAGCAGCAGGCCGTTGCGGTGGTGCCCGGTCGCGGCGAACACCCCGCCGTCCAAGACGCCCAGGTACGGCAGCGCGTCCCGGCTGCCGGCGCGCAGGCCGGCGGCGGTCTCGGCCAGCTCGTACTCGGTGATCGCGGGGAAGACGCGTTCGGCGCCTTCGAGCAGCTCGCGCACGCCCCGGGCGGTGACGGCCCGGTCGAAGCCCGCCTCGTACTGGGTGGCGCCGAGGACGAGCTCGGCGGCACCGCGCGGGACGAGGTAGATCGGGCGGCCTTCGACGACGGCCCGGACGGTGCGGGCCGGCGGCGGCAGGCAGCCGCGGCGGGGCTTGAGCCGGAGGATCTCGCCCTTGAGCGGGCGGACGGCGTCGGCGAGCAGCGGGTGCAGCCGCCCGGTCCAGGCGCCCGCGGCGAGCACGACGGCTTCGGCGTCCGGGAGTTCCTCGACGCGCTCGCGGACGAACCGGACGTTGCGCTTCACGCACGCCGCGTACAGCGCGTCGAGGAGTTTCCGGTTGTCCACCGCCAGGTCACCGGGTACGTGGAGTCCACTTCGGACGGATCCGACACCGGGTTCGAGCCGCTTGACCTCCCGGCCGGTGAGCCGCTCGGCCGCGCGGCCGAGCGAGTGCAGGTGACCGGCGAGGATGTCGAGGTGGCCGGCGTCGGCGTGGTCGAAGGCGACGACGAGCGTCCCGTGCCCGGCCAATCCCGGGTCGGTGCCGTCCCGCGCCAGGTCCGCGGCGAACGCCGGCCAGCGCTTCAGCGACTCTTCCCCGAGGCGGAGGACGTCCTCCTCGCCCGGCCACGCCTCGGTGACCGGCGCGAGCATGCCCCCGGCCAGCCAGGACGCACCGCCGCGGACGGGTTCGGGGTCGTACAGGGTGACCTTCCGGCCGGTGCGCGCGGCTCGCCACGCCGTGGACAGGCCGATCACGCCGCCGCCCACCACTGCCAGGTTCGTCATGGGATCACGCTCCCTGCGCCGGCATGACCCGGATCAGGTTCCACGGTCGGAGCGGCAGCTCCCTCTCAGCCCGTGCCTCGGGCTCCCGTGCGGACACCTCCACCCTAACGCGCGCGGTACGGTCGCCGCTATGCCCGCCCTCTCCGGTGACAAGATCCGCGCCCGCCTCGACTCGGCGCGCCTGTACCTGTGCACGGACGCCCGCACTTCGCGTGGGGACCTCGCCGCCTTCGCCGACGCGGCCCTCGCGGGCGGCGTCGACATCATCCAGCTGCGCGACAAAACCGGCGCTCTGGAGGCGGCCGGCGAGATCGCCGCGCTGGAGGTGCTCGCGGAGGCGTGCGCCCGCCACGGCGCGCTGCTGTCGGTGAACGACCGCGCCGACGTCGCGCTGGCGGTCGGTGCCGACGTGCTGCACCTGGGCCAGGACGACATCCCGGTGCCGCTGGCCCGCCGCATCCTGGGCGAGGACGTCGTGATCGGCCGGTCGACGCACTCGCTCGACCAGGCGCTCGCGGCGGCCGCGGAACCCGGCGTGGACTACTTCTGCACGGGCCCCTGCTGGCCGACGCCCACGAAACCGGGCCGCCCCGCGCCGGGCCTGGACCTGGTGCGCGACACGGCGGCCTGGACGCCGGACCGCCCGTGGTTCGCCATCGGCGGCATCGACGGCGAGCGGCTGCCCTCGGTGCTGGAGGCGGGCGCGTCGCGGATCGTGGTCGTCCGGGCGATCACCGAAGCCGAGGACCCGGAGGCCGCGGCCCGCGCGCTGCGGGCCGCGCTGGCCTGAGTCACGGGGTCGGCGTCGTCCCGGCGCCCTTGCTGGTCGGCGGGGTCGCCGTGGTCGCCGGGGCCGAGGTCGACGGCTGCTCGGTCGTCGTGCTCGGCGTGGTCGACGGGGTCTCGGACGACGTCGTCGGCGGGGTCGACGTCACCGTCGGGGTCGTCTCCGTCGGGGACACCTGGGTGTCGTCCGTCGAGGTCGGCGGGGTGGTCGACGACGGGGTCCGGTCCTCGTGGCCGCTGCCGCCCGAGAAGATCTTGCCGATGCTCGAGCCCGTGCCGCCGCCGATCTGGGTGCCCGTGGCCGACTCGAAGCCGACGATCGACAGGATCGCCACCGCGAACGCCGCCACGCTGGTGCCGATGATCAACGGCCAGCGCAGCTTCTTCAGCCGCGCGGACAGCCGTGCCGAGTCGGGTTTCGCCAGCTGCACCGTGGACTGGTCGGTGATCGGCACCTCGGCCGTCGCCGGCACCTCCGGCGGCTCCGCGGGCCCGCGCCGCCGGATGCCCGACGTCGCGAGCTGACGCGCCTTGAGGGCCGCCTCGCGCGTGCGCTGCAGCGAGCGCAGGTACAGCTCGCTGCCGACCGTCGACACCACGCTCGCCACGCCCGCGCCGACCACCGTGCCCGCCACGCCCAGCGTCGAGCCGAGCAGCGCCGCGGTCACCGCCGCCAGCGCCGCCGCCAGGACCTGCGCGATCCGCAGGCCCGACTTCTCTTCCTTCTCCTCCGAAGCCGCTGCTTTCTCCTTGGTCATGATCCCGATCTAGGTAGTCCGTGTTCTCCCCTGTCCAACGTCTAAGGCGTGTGAGGAACTCCCCTCGTTGCCACGGCGTGAGGAGGACCACTTCGTCTGTCCATAATAGACACTCCAGACCGAACGTTTTCTTGACATACTCGGCACATGGAACTGGTGACGATCTCTGACATCGAGGCCGCCGCGAAGCGCGTCGAAGATGTCGCCGTACGCACGCCCCTGCTGCTCCAGACCTGGGATCCCCGCGGAACCCTGTGGCTCAAACCCGAAAGTCTGCAACCGGTCGGCGCCTTCAAGGTGCGCGGCGCGTTCAACGCCATCGCCTCTCTCGACGACGCGGCCCGCGCCCGGGGTGTCATCGCGTACTCGAGCGGCAACCACGCGCAGGCAGTCGCGTACGCGGCGCAGCGCTACGGCGTGCTCGCGGTGATCGTCGTGCCGGACGTCGCGCCGCGGATCAAGGTCGAGGCCACCCGCTCGTACGGCGCCGAGGTGATCGAGGTCCCGATCGGCGAACACGAGGCCAAAGCGCGCGAACTGGCCTCCGAACGCGGGCTGACCCTCGTCCCGCCGTTCGACCACGCGGCCATCATCGCCGGGCAGGGCACCGCCGGCCTGGAGATCGCCGAGGACCTGCCGGACGTCGAGGTCGTGCTCGTCCCGATCAGCGGTGGCGGGCTGGCCGCCGGGGTCGGCACCGCGATCAGGGCCCGGTGCCCGCGGGCGCGCGTGATCGGCGTCGAGCCCGCGCTGGCCGCGGACGTCGCCGACAGCCTGCGGCAGGGTGAGCTGGTCCGGTGGCCGCAGGCCGACCGCGCCCGCACGATCGCCGACGGCCTGCGCTCGCAGCCGTCCGAGCTGACCTTCGCTCACCTGCGGGAAGTGGTGGACCAGATGGTCACGGTCTCCGAGGACGAGATCCGCGAGGCGATGCGCGTCCTCGCCCGCAAGGCCCGGCTGGTGGCCGAGCCGAGCGGCGCGGTGACGTTGGCGGCGTACCTGTCCCACGCCGACGAGCTCCCGGCCGGCAAGACGGTCGTCCTCGTCTCGGGCGGCAACGCCGACCCGGCGCTGTTCGCCGAGATCCTCGCGGGCTGAGCCCTGGCCGCCTCAAGCGCCCCAATGTGGCGTTCGGTGCATCCAGCGCACCCAATGTGGCGTTCGGCGCGCTGGACGCAACCAACGCCACATTGAGGTTTTCTCAGTAAGGCTCGGGCGGGTAGGCGTGTTGGCCTGCGATGAGGCGTGGGGCCCCTGGTAGGACTGGATTTGCG
>NZ_JBSGBK010000127.1:0-16706 GCF_053601215.1 Amycolatopsis sp. NPDC004772 | reverse complement strand
GTCAGCTACGTGGTCGAGGTCGGCAGAGGCCAGCTGGGCCAGCACAGCGGGTATGGGAGAAGATGCAGCAGCAGGCACAGCTCTCTCACAGATCACGGGCTTCGACACCCACATGATCACCACCGAGAGCCGTGCCTGCCTGCAACGACACGACTTTGCCGGAACCCTGCCCGTGGTGGGTGGGGGTTTGTTGGGGGCGGGTGGTCTGCCCTGGAAGTGCAGCTGACTCGGGCGGTTCTTGGTGCCCACCACCCCGAAGCCGTGATTGTCACTACGGCCGGTGGTACCGCGTCAAGGCGGGAAAGATGCCTTGACCCGGCACCACCGGCCGCGTGCTGGCTTCGGATCGGGGTGGCGGGGGAGGTCTGGGCAGGGTGCCGGTCCGGCGTGCGCGTGCCGGCTCAGGGCGGGAAAGCGTGGCTTGACCCGGCACCACCGGCCGTGTTTGGGCTTCGGATCGGGGTGGTGGGGGGTCTGGGTGGGGTGCCGGTCCGGCGTGCGCGTGCCGGGTCGAGGTGGGAAGGCGTGTCTTGACCCGGCACTACCGGCCGTGTGCTGGCTTCGGATCGGGGTGGCGGGGCAGGCCTGGGCAGGGTGCCGGTCCGGCGTGCGCGTGCCGTTCCCGCCAGTGAGGCGCTGAAGGAGCTCCGGCCTCGCCGGAGCCGAGGGCAGACGCGCGGGCGAAGCGTGACTAGCCCACCTCGCCCGCCGGCGGGGGCTGGATGTCCACCGGGGTGCCCCAGTCCGAATAGCGCGTGGTGATGCGCGCCTCGGCGCCCGGCAGGATTGGTGTCAGGTCCAGCACTATCTGCACCGGCCGGTGTGCCTCGTCGAGCCACAGCTCCACCGGGAACTTGCCGCCCACCTGGGCCGCCGCGTCCGGGGGGAGGCCCGCCGGCAGGTCCGTGCCCAAGCGGGCCAGGTCCAGGTCCACGCGGTAGTGCTCCGCCGGCGCCCCGTTCAGGTGGCCGCGCTCGGCCGCGATGATCGTGCCCGCCGTGCGGATCTCGCCCAGTGTGTGGGCCGGGTCGTTCTGCTCCGCCAGCTGGGTCAAGCTGCCGCCGAGGACCTGGGAAAACGGGTCCGTCCCGTCCGCCGCCACCACGATCCACGGCTTCCCACTGCCGACCTCGTCGCGGGAGCCCTCCGGCACCTTCGCGTACAGCTTTCCGGCCACCTGCCGCAGTTCCACCGGCTCGCCGAGGAAGTCCGTCGTCAGCGACTGGGCCGTCCCACCTGCGCCGAAGCGCGCCTGGCCCTGGCCCTTCGAGCGGACCGAGCCGACCGCGATGTCCGTGCCGAACTTCGCCGAGCCGCCGTTCGTCGTGGCCGTCGTCGCCGCGTCCGCGAGTGCTCGCGCGTCCTCGAACGCCGGGCGGGGCGGTGGGTCGGAGCACGCTCCGGCGAGCAGGGCGAACAGCAGCACCACGGCGGCTTTGCGCATGGCGCCCACAAAAACACAGCGGCTCCCCCGATCTCGTTCGGGGGAGCCGCCGCTACTCAGCGTCGTCCGGTGTCAGCGGCCGGCCTTCTTCATCAGCTCGCCGAGGTCGACGACCTGGTCGGCCGGCGGGGCCGCCACGTCGACCTGGGTGCCCCAGTCGGTGTACTTCATCGTGAACTTGGCGTCACCGGCCGGCGCGCCCATCGCCTGCATCATCGGGCCCTGGTCCATGGTGACCTGCACCGGCAGGTTGTTCTTGTCGAGCCACAGCTCGGCCGGGAGCTTGAGGTCCTTGCCCTTGAGCTTCTCGGTGAGCTGGTCGCGCGCCGCGGCCGGGACCTGGTCGGTGAACTGGTCGATCGCCTTGGCGACGTCGAGCTCGACCTTGTAGTGGTTGACCTTCTGGCCGTTCAGCTCGGTCTGGTCGGACGAGACGATCCGGCCCGTCTTGGAGATCTGCTCGAGCATCTTGCTCGGGTCGCTCTGCTCCGCCGACTTGGACAGCGCGCCGCCCAGTGCCTGCGAGAGCGGGTCGGTGCCGTCGGCCGAGATCTTGGCCCACGCCTTGTCCGTGCCCATCTGCTTCTGGTCTTCGGCGGGCAGCTTGATGTACATGACCTTGTCGACCATGCGCATCTCGGTGGTCTGGCCGGCCGCGGTGCTGGTCATCGAGAACTTCGTGTTCGCGCCGTCGAAGGCCATCGCGCCGGAAGCGGTCATGGTCTGGCCGCCGGCGGAGCCCTCCATGGTGAACTTCGCCGACTTGGACTTCTCGGTGCCCTGCTTCGCCTCCGACGCCAGCTTGATCGCGTCGGTGAAGGGCGAGGCGAGGCCGTCGGTCTGGCTCTGGCCGCCCGCGGCGGCGGGTTCGGCGGTGCCGGGAGCGGAGTTGCCGCTGCAGGCGGTCAGCGTGAGCACCAGCGCGGCACCCGCGGCGACCAAGGTGGTCTTGCGCATTGAGTTCCCCTCAGGATCGGATCTTCCGCTCGGCATATCGCCCGAACGGGCGAATGGTTACCGATGTGACGGTGACGATCCGCGATCGGTTCCCGGTTGCCTCAGGATTCGGTGGCGCGAGTCACATCGTGGCCGCCGCGCGACGCCAGCAGACGTCGCAGCGAAGCGAGCCGCTCGGGGCTCGCCTTCCCCTCGGTGACGACGTCGTCGAGCGCGCAGTCCGGGTCCTCGGGCGCGCCCAGGTGCCCGCAGCCCGACGGGCACTCCTCGGCGGCTTCGGCGAACTCCTCGAAGGCGTCCACGATGTCGTCCGCGGTGACGTGGGCCAGCCCGAACGACCGCACTCCGGGCGTGTCGATCACCCAGCCGCCGTCCGGCAGCGGCAGCGCCACCGCCGCCACGGACGTGTGGCGCCCCTTGCCGACCGCGCTCACCACGCCGGTGGCCAGTTCGGCGGCGGGGACCAGGCGGTTGACCAATGTCGACTTGCCGACACCGGAGTGGCCGACCAGGGCCGTCACGCGGTCCTTGAGCATGTCGGCGAGGCCTTCGGGCTCCTCGTCGAAGCGGGTCACGATCGCCGGGACGTCCAGGCCCGCGTAGCCGGCCAGGAGCTCGTCCGGGCTGGCCAGGTCGGCCTTCGTCAGGCAGAGGACCGGCTCGACGCCACCGGCGTAGCAGGCGACGAGGCAGCGGTCGATGAAGCCGGTGCGCGGCGGCGGGTCGGCCAGCGCGGTGACGATCAGCAGGCGCTCGGCGTTCGCGACGACCAGCCGCTCGTACGGGTCGGTGTCGTCGGCCGTGCGCAGCAGCGAGCTGGTGCGCTCGTCGACCCGGACGATCCGCGCGAGGGTGTCCGGCTTGCCGGAGACGTCCCCGACGATGCCGACCCGGTCGCCGACGACCACCGGGGTCCGGCCCATCTCGCGGGCGCGCATCGCGGTGATCACCCGGCCCGGATCGGCGTCGACCGCGCAGGTCCAGCGGCCGCGGTCCTTGCCGATGACCATGGCCGTGACGGCGTCGGCGTGCTCGGGGCGGCGCTTGCTGCGGGGCCGGCTGCCCTTGCCCGGACGCACGCGGACGTCGGACTCGTCCAGCTTGCTCCAGTCGTTGCGCGCCAAACCCTCGTCCTCTCGTGCGCCGGTACCCACCCGAATGATCCCACGCCGCTCGCCAGGGCCCTGGCCTGCGTGTAACGATGGCTGCTTCGGCACGAGGAGGTTGGGATGTGCGGGCGCTACGCCGCCACGAAGGACCCGGCGAAGCTGATCGAGGAGTTCGAGGCGATCGACCTCACGGAGGGACGCGCGCGGGCGGACCACAACGTGGCGCCGACGAAGAACGTGGTCACGGTCGTGCAGCGGCACCCGCGTGACGAAGACGGCCAGGTGCTCGAGGACGAGCCCGCCGAGCGCTCGCTGCGGATGATGAAGTGGGGCCTGGTGCCGTTCTGGGCCAAGGACCCGTCGGTCGGCTCGCGGATGATCAACACGCGCGCCGAGACGGCCGCCGAGAAGCCCGCCTTCCGCCGCGCGCTGGTGTCGCGCCGCTGCCTGGTGCCGGCCGACGGCTGGTTCGAGTGGCGCCGCACGGGCAAGGAGAAGGAGCCGTTCTACATGACTTCTCCCGACGGTTCGTCGATCGCGTTCGGCGGGATCTGGGAGAGCTGGCGGCCCAAGGACGACGACAAGGCGTCGCCGCTGATCACGTTCTCGATCATCACGACCGACGCGGCCGGCCAGCTCACCGACGTCCACCACCGGATGCCGCTGATCGTGCCGCGCTCGCACTGGGACGGCTGGCTGGACCCGGACCGCGAAGACGTCACCGACCTGCTGGTGCCGACGCCGGAGGAGATCGTGGCGTCGCTGGAGCTGCGGCCGATCTCGAACAAGGTCAACAACGTCCGCAACAACGGCCCCGAGCTGCTGGACCGGGTCGACCCGGCGCAGGAGAGCGCGCTGTTCGACGCGCCGAAGCCATGACGGCCATCCCGATCGAGACCGCCTACGGCCCGGCGCGGGTCTACCTGCACTGCGCCGAAGAGGGCGAAGCGGTGCTGATGCTCGGCCACGGCGCGGGCGGTGGCCTCGGGGCGAAGGACCTGGTGGCGGTGACGCGCGCGGCGCAGGCGGCGGACGTGCACGTGGCGCTGGTCGAGCAGCCGTACCGGGTGGCGGGCCGCCGCGCACCGGCCCCGGCGAACCAGCTGGACACGGCGTGGCTGACGGTGGCGGACGACCTGTCGGAGCGCTTCGACGGCCTGCCGTTCGTGTTCGGCGGCCGGTCTTCGGGCGCGCGAGTCGCCTGCCGGACGGCGTCGGCGGGGCAGGCGGTGGCGGTGCTGTGCCTGGCGTTCCCGGAGCACCCCCCGGGCCGGCCGGAGAAGACCCGCCAGCCGGAGTTCGACGCGGTCGAGGTCCCGACGCTGGTGATCCAGGGGGAGCGCGACCCGTTCGGGCGGCCGAAACCGGGGCCTCACCAGGAGCTGGTGCTGGTGGACGGCGACCACAGCCTGGGGAAGGATTTGGAGACGATCTCGCGGGCGGCGACCGAGTGGCTGTCGCGGGTGCTGCGGCCGCTGGCCTGACTCAGGCCCCGATCGGGGCCACCACCGCGCCGGTCAGCCGGATCAGCTCGCCCGGGGCCAGTTCCACCTCCAGCCCTCGCCGGCCCGCCGAGCAGAACACCGTCTCGAACCCCTCCGCCGAGGCGTCGATCACCACCGGCAGCCGGCTGCGGTGGCCCAGCGGGGAGATTCCGCCCAGCACGTACCCCGTCGCCCGCTGGGCGGCCGCCGGGTCGGCCATCTTCGCCTTCTTGCCGCCCGCCGCGGCCGCCAGGGCCTTGAGGTCCAGCTGGCCGGTGACCGGCACCACGCCCACCACCAACTTGCCGTCCACCTCGGCGACCAGCGTCTTGAACACGCGCGCGCGGTCCAGGCCGAGGGCCTCCACAGCCTCCAGCCCGTACGACTCCGCGCGCGGGTCGTGGTCGTAAGCGTGCAGCGTGTGCGCCACTTTCTGCTTCCCCAGCAACGCCGTCGCCGGGGTGCCTTTGCCAGCCATGGCGGAAGTCTAGGGAATGCCCGATCCCCCCGATCGGTTGTACGGGACGTGACAACAACGCTCGCCACCACACGCTCACGCAGCCGCCGCCGTCCCGAGGCACCGGCGAACCGCGGCGTGCCCGGTCCCCGCGTAAACTCGGGTCCGCCGTATGCGCGCACGCGCATCGACGCCGAGCGGGAAGGGAACGGTTTGCCGAGCACGCAGAACTCAGCGCCGGAAGAAGCGACCGAGGCCGAGCGCGCCGAGCGCTTCGAGCGGGACGCGATGCCGCTGCTCGACCAGCTGTACTCGGCCGCGATGCGGATGACCCGCAACCCCGCCGATGCCGAGGACCTGGTCCAGGAGACCTACCTGAAGGCGTACGCCGCCTTCGCGTCCTTCAAGGCCGGCACGAACCTCAAGGCCTGGATGTACCGCATCCTGACCAACACCTACATCAACGGGTACCGCAAGCGGCAGCGGCAGCCGGTGCAGGCGCCCACCGAGGAGATCACCGACTGGCAGATCGCCAAGGCGGAGAGCCACACCTCCAGCGGGCTCCGGTCGGCCGAGGTCGAGGCGATGGACAATCTGCCCGACACCGACGTCAAGGCCGCCCTGCAGAAGCTGCCCGAGGAGTTCCGGCTGGCCGTCTACCTGGCCGACGTCGAGGGCTTCGCGTACAAGGAGATCGCCGAGATCATGGACACGCCCATCGGCACCGTGATGTCCCGTCTGCACCGCGGCCGCGCCCAGCTGCGCGACCTGCTCGCCGACGTGGCGCGGGAGCGCGGCTTCATCCGGGGTGCCAAGGAGGAGGTGGCGGGGCGATGAGCGACATGTGCGAGGGCGCGTCGGACAAGGTCCGCTGCGAAGAGGCGCTCGCCGACATCTACCTGCTGCTCGACCGCGAGTGCAGCCCCGAGCGGGACGCCGCCCTGCGCGCCCACATCGAGGACTGCCCGCCGTGCCTCGAGGAGTACGGCATCGACGAGCACATCAAGCAGCTGCTGGCCCGCAAGTGCGGCGGTGACCACGCCCCGGCCGAGCTGAAGAGCCGGCTGCGCGCGTCGATCCGGCAGACCGTCGCCTCCCGCGGCGGCGTCACCGTGGAACGCACCGAGATCACCCTCGAGCAGCGCTCCGAATAACGCACCCGAGCACTACGAAGGCCCCCGCACGAGCCGTGTGGGGGCCTTCGTCATGCCGAACGCTCAGGCGTTGGGCTTCTTGCCGTGGTTCGCGCCGTTCTTCTTCCGGTCGCGACGCTTGCGGGCGCGCTTCGACATGCTCACTCCTCGTCGTCAAAGCTGGTCAACCTCTCAAGTGTGTCATGACGTCCCGTTCTGGTTGGATGGGGTGGTCGGGCGAGCGCGAGGAGGGTGTCGATGGCCGAGATCAGGGCCGAAATGGTCGGCACGGTGCTCGAGGTCGTGGCCACGCCCGGCGCCGCGCTGAACGCCGGTGACACCGTGTTGATCCTGGAGTCGATGAAGATGGAGCTACCCGCCGTGAGCGAACGCGCGGGCACGCTGACCAGCCTCGCCGTGGCGAAGGGTGACCGGGTCCAGCAGGGTGACCTGCTCGGGGTGGTCGAGTAACGCCGTGTCCACGCTCGCCGAACTGCTCGCCGACAACACCGGCCTCCCCGGAGAAGCGGCGGACCACCTGCAGACCGTCGTCGCCGAGTGGCAGCTGCTGGCCGACCTGTCTTTCGCGGACTTCCTGCTCTGGGTCCCGGTGACCGAGGAGCTGCAGCCGGACGGCGGCGACTTCGTCTGCGTCGCGCACGCGCGGCCCACGACGGCGCCGACCGCGCACCCCGAGGACGTCGTCGGCACGCGGTTCACCGTCCAGGAGCACCCGCAGCTGGCGAAGGCCATGCGCGAGGTGCGGATCTGCCGCGAGGAGGACCCGCACTGGTACCGCGACCTGCCGATGCGGCGGGAAGCGATCCCGGTGCGGTTCCACGACGAGGTCATCGCCGTGCTGAGCCGCGAGACGAACCTGGCCGCGCCGCGGGTGCCGTCGCCGCTGGAGATCGCATACCTGGGCAGTGCCGGCGACCTGTGCCAGATGATCGTCGACGGCACGTTCCCGCCGAACGGCACGAACGCGACCGACACGCACACGTCCCCGCGGGTCGGCGACGGGCTGATCCGCCTGGATTCGAGCGGCACGGTCGTGTTCGCGAGCCCGAACGGGTTGTCCGCGTACCACCGGATGGGGCACGAGTCCGACCTGGTCGGGACGCGCTTGGCGCCGCTGACGAGGTCGCTGATCCGCGACCCGTTCGACGCGACCGAGGTGTCCCACCGGATCATCGAGGCCCTCGACGGGAAGCCGTCGAGCCGGACGGAGGCCGATTCGCGGCGCGGCGCGGTGGTGCTCTTCCGCGCGCTGCCGCTGCGGCCGGCCGGGCAGGCGGCGGGCGCGCTGGTGCTGGTCCGGGACGTCACCGAGGTGAAGCGGCGGGACCGGGCGTTGCTGTCGAAGGACGCGACGATCCGTGAGATCCACCACCGGGTGAAGAACAACCTCCAGACGGTGGCGGCGCTGCTGCGGCTGCAGTCCCGGCGGACGACGTCGGAGGAGGCGCGGCTCGCCCTGGCGGAGTCCGTGCGCCGGGTGACGTCGATCGCGCTGGTGCACGAGGCGCTGTCGATCTCGGTCGACGAGCGCGTCGACCTCGACAAGCTGCTCGACAACGTGCTGCCGATGGTCGGCGAGGTCGCGACGGCGGAATCGCAGGTCGGGCTGTCGCGGAAGGGCTCGTTCGGGGTGGTGGTCGCGGAGATCGCGACGCCGCTGGTGATGGTGCTGGCCGAGCTGGTGCAGAACGCGGTCGAGCACGCGTTCCCGGCGGGCCGGCCGGGCAAGGTCGAGCTGATCGTGGAGCGTTCGGCGCGGTGGCTGGACGTCGTCATCCGCGACAACGGGCGGGGCCTGCCGTCGGGGTTCTCGCTGGAGCGTTCGGACGGGCTCGGGCTGCAGATCGTCCGGACGCTGGTGGAGTCCGAGCTGCGGGGCTCGCTTTCGCTGCGGAAGGTGCGGACGGAGACGTCGTCGACCCGCGTGACGGGCACGGAAGCTGCGCTCCGCATCCCGCTGTCCCGCCGCCTCTGATTCGACACGATGAAGGCCCGGCACCAGGTGCGTGGTGCCGGGCCGTTCAGCGCTTGCGGGAGGACTTGAAGTCCCGGTGAGGTTTCAGCGCACCCATTGCCAGGTGGTTTCGCCTCGGTTGTTAAGCTCAAGCCGGGTAGGTATCACCCCAGACGGCGTGGGCACGACGAATGCCCGCCGGGTGAAATTCCTGCTCGGCCTGGGTGGATCTCGAGAAACTCAGGCGTTGGTACGCGTGCCGATGTGCGTACGGCGGCGCTTGAGAGCGCGTCGCTCGTCCTCGCTCATACCGCCCCACACGCCCGCGTCCTGGCCGCTGGCCAGAGCCCAGGCCAGGCAGTCGGAAGCGGAGGGGCAGCGGTGGCACACGGCCTTCGCCTGAGCAACCTGCGACAGAGCAGGACCGCTGGTTCCCACCGGGAAGAACAGCTCGGGGTCCTCGTCTCGGCAGGCCGCGTCGTGGCGCCAGTCCATGTTCGTGAGCTCCTTCATATGGCGCGGGAAGGCCGCGCCACAGTCGTCAATGGCGGTCGTGTTCTTGGGTGCTTGTGAATGCTTTCACGAAGCACCGCTTTCGACAAGGGTTTCCGGGAGATCGGTGAGTCAGGTCACCCGGCCGAGCGACGCCTCTGACCTGCGGTTTCTCTCCGAAACAGCCGTCCGAAGGAAAGGCTGATGCGCTGAGTGGAGCTTCTCCGTCGACGAACGGCACCTGGCACTTTGCCGCAGGCGATCAGCGGTCCCGTCGTCACACGATTACCGTGAGTGCATTCGGGACGCTGAAGAATTCGACTCGAGTCCGCTGGCCGACGAGGTCGCCGTCCACCTGGAAGTTTACCGGTTCAGCTGCGTCGATGCGGATCATCGGCAGGTCATCGTGACGCACGAGACGCCGGCCCCGCTGGTTGCTCTTCGTAGCCAAAGCTTGGCGTACATGCTTGAACACCGTGGGCAACCCCAGACCGTTCAGCGCGAACAACCCCAATCCCGTCTCGAACGAGCAACCCGGGTTGAGGTGGACGGCACGCTCGCCCAGGTAGCTCCACGGATCGGTGTTCGACACGAAAGCGGTCAGCGCCTCGACCGGGTCTTCGCCCGGGACGCGGATCGTGAGGGCCGGCCGGCCCAGCGGCGGCCGGAAGTACGACCGGACGGCGGCCCGCAGGTACAGGCCGGCGGTGGTCTGCTTGCCGCGGCGCTTGGCGACCCGGCCGACGACGTCGGCGTCCCAGCCGAGGCCGGCGTTGAAGGTGAACCAGTGCCCGTCGGCCAGGCCGAGCCCGACCCGGCGCGAGCGGTCGTTCTCCAGCGCGTTGAGCAGCTGGTGGGTGGCCTCGAAGGAGTCGGCTGAAATGCCGAGGGCGCGCGCGAAGACGTTGGCCGAGCCGCCGGGTACGACACCCAGCGCGGGCACTCGCCCGATTTCGGACGGATCTCCACCACCGCTTCGGGGGGTCCGGGTGGCGGAGCCCTCGGCCCGGGGCGAGGCCCCGGATGGCACAGCGTCGGCCAGCAGGCCGTTCACGACCTCGTTGACCGTGCCGTCGCCGCCGTGCGCCACGACCAGGTCGATGCCGTCCCGCGCGGCCGAGCGCGCGACGGCCATCGCGTGGCCGCGGTAGTCCGTCTCGACCACGTCGAGCTTGACCTGGCTGGCGAGCGCGTGCGCCAGCACGTCCCGGCCACCCGCGGTGGTCGAGGTGGCCTGGGGGTTCACGACGAGGATTGCGCGCATTACCGCAGAGTAAGTGACTTCCGGCGGCCCGAGAACCTTCCGGCGCCGCATGGTGACGGGCGCAACCCCGGGAACAGCACCTACGAGACCCTGTGCCGGGCGGTCCTCCTTCACGCGCGAGTGTCCGCTCGTCGTGACAAGTGCACCCGGGCCGACCGCCCGCTCATCGACGACATCTTGATTTTCGACGCCGGGGCGGTCCCGCGAAAACGGCCGACCGGGTGGCATACGATCGAAAGAGCTCACGCACGGTGACTCGCCCTGGTGGAGTCCACTGTGTTCGCCGAAAAAGTGTCCGCCGAAAAGTGCTCCCGGAAGGCCGCCGCAGTGAAGCTCTCGCCCGCTCCCCGTGAGGTCCGGCTGGCCGGCGTGGTCACCGCGGTGCCGTCGCTCGCCCTGCTGGTGTTCGGGGTGGTCGTGCTGGTGAACGGCCTGGGTGCGCCCGCGCAGCCCGGCAACAACGTCTTCGTCGAGTCGGGCACGTTCATCGTGGTGGCGCTGGCGTTCCTGGCCGCGTCGGCCGGGCTGGTGCTGGGCCAGACGTGGGCGCGCTCGCCGGGTGTGGTGATCGCGCTGATCGTGATCGGGCTCGGCTGGTACCTGCTGGGCCCGTCCGGCGAGCCGCTGTGGGGCGTCCCGATCGCGCTGCTGGGCATCGCGGCCCTGGCCCTGCTGTTCCGGCGGCCGTCCCGGGCCTGGGCCCTCGGCCTCCGCGAGGGCGAGACGGAGACCGAGGCGGCCGAACGCGGCGGCCTCGCCGGCCGCCGTGCCGAGCGCGAAGGCCACGAAGAGGACTGAACCCGTAACCGGCGTGATTGAGCCCGTAATTCGCGTGATTGGGGCCGTAACTCGCGAGTTACGGCCCCAATCACGCGAGATCCGGGTCTGATCACGCGAGTTACGCTTGGGCGGTCAGGGCCTTCAGGGGCTCGTCGGTGAGGCGGTTGACCGTCCACTCGTCCATGGGGACCGCGCCCAGGGCCTTGTAGAACTCCGTTGCCGGGTTCCAGTCCAGGACCGACCACTCGAGCCGCGCGTAGCCGTTCGCGACGCACTCGGCCGCCAAGGCCGCCAGCAGGGCCTTGCCCAGGCCGGAACCGCGTTGGGACTCCCGGACGTACAGGTCCTCCAGGTAGATCCCGTGCACCCCACGCCACGTCGAGTAGTTCAAGAACCAGACCGCGAAGCCGACGATCTCGCCGTCCACTTCGGCCACGTGCCCGAACAGCTTCGGCTCGTCCCCGAACAGAGCGGCGTGCAGCTGGGCCGGGGTCAGGTGGCACTCGTCCGGCGCGCGCTCGTACTCCGCCAGTTCGTAGGCCAGGCCGACCGCCGCTTCGACGTCCGAAGGGCGGATCCGGCGGATGCGGTCGTCGGGCACGTCAGTCCTCCGCGGGCAGCAGGTTGAGGTGTTCGATCTGGGGTTCGCCGCGCTCGTCGCCGAGCACCGCGATGCCGGCCGCGTCGAGTCCGAAGTGGACGCCGGCGGTGGCGGGCAGGGCGAGCCAGCGGGCCACCAGCACGCGGCTGAAGTGCCCGTGTCCCACCAGGATGACGTCCCCGGCCTCGATCTCGCGCCGGGCGCGCTCCAGCACGCGGTCCGCACGGGCCGAGACGTCCGAAGCGCTTTCGCCGCCCGGGCTCGGGTGGGTCCACACCGTCCAGCCGGGCACGGTTTCCCGGATCTTCGGGGTGGTGACGCCTTCGTAGTCGCCGTAGTCCCACTCGGCGAGGTCTTCGGTGACTTCGTCGACGCGCAGCCCGGCCAGCGCGGCCGTGCGCAGCGCCCGGGCCCGCGGGCTCGACAGCACCAGCGACGGGCCGCCCACCAGGCTGCGGAGGGTGCCGCCCGCGGCGCGGGCCTGGCCTTCGCCCGCCGGCGTCAGCGGGATGTCCGTGCGGCCGGTGTGCCGCCCGTTCAGCGACCATTCGGTCTGCCCGTGCCGGAGGAGGAAGAGACGGTTGGTCACGCGCCCGAATATATCCGGCGGTTTGCGCGGCGGCTGGCCGTCTGCTTAGCTACTGAACGGTAGCTTAGTTCGAGGAGACCTTCATGCCCGAGACGCCGACGTTCGCGATGTGGCACCGGCTGGCCGGGAAGCCGATCGGAAAACCGCTGTTCAGCGCCGCGATGTGCCTGCGGGTGCCGTACTTCCGCACGGTGCTGCCGTCGGTGCGCGAGCTGCGGCCCGGCCACTGCGAGGTGACCGCGCCGAAGTGGTGGGGTGTGCACAACCACATCGGCACGTTTCACGCGATCGCCGCCTGCAACCTCGCCGAGATCGCGATGGGCATGCTCGCCGAGGCGACCGTCCCCACCACGCACCGCTGGCTGCCGAAGGGCATGAACGTCCGGTACGTCGCGAAGGCCGAGACGGGCCTGCGCGCGGTGGCGGCCCTGCCGGAGCTGCCGGAGTTCGGCGACGACGGCTTCGACCTCGACGTCCCGGTGACCATTTCGGACGCCAAGGGCCGGCCCGTGGTCACCGGGACGATCACCATCTGGGTGACGCCGAAGAAGCGTTAGAGCTGCTTGTACTGCACGTACGTCGTCTGGTGGAACACGGACGCCGACGGCAGCCCCAGCTTCCGGTCGACGAGATTGCCGAGCGGGCCGCAGCCCTGCGTCGCCGGGAGCGCCAGCGCTGGGTCGACGACACCGAAGTGGAACGTCGGCGGGTTCCTGGACAGCACGGTCGGCGGCAGCGCCGGGTCGTCGTGGACGACGGTGTGCAGCGGCGCGGCCGCCGTGCCGATGCTGCATCCCTTGCGCAGCAACGGGTGCCGCAGCACGGCGTAGACGTCGAGCTCGCCGCGGCGCTCGTCGTTGCCCTGGAAGTCCGAAGAGCCGCCGTAGCGCAGCTGGAGCGTCGTGCCGGCCAGGCCGGGCACCCGCACCGGTTCGTGCCGCAGCGCGCCGAACACCTGCGCGTACTGGCCGTTCACCCGGCCTTCGCTGAACGTCAGCCGCATTTCGCCCAGCGGAATCTCCTGGGCACCGATCGTCAGCTTTCCTTGTGAGACAAAGGCTTCGCAGCGCCACGTGCCCGGGTCGGCGTTCGCGGGCGGCGCCGGGCAGTCGGTGAAGTCGAACGTCGGAAGTTCGTCCGCGGCCGCGGTGCCCGGCAGCAAGGCCAGTGCGACCGCGGCCGCCCCCAGTGCGAGAAGTTTCATGGCGGTGAGCCTGCTCGGATCGCGCGGCCGGGACATCCGGGATGGTCCCCAGGGAAGCCCCGGGATCCGGTCAGGGGCCGAGGCGGGCCAGCGCGTCGACGAAGCCGTCGTCGGTGGCCGCGAAGAACTCGGCGTCCGCGGCCTCGACGTCCTTCAGCGCCTTCGCGACCAGTTCGAGGCCGGCCGGGGTGACTTGCAGGCGCTTCGCGCGGGCGTCGGCCGGGTCGTCGGCGCGCGCCAGCAGGCCGCGGCCGGCGAGCTTGCGCACCACCTGGCTGGTCATCATCGTGTCGGTGCCGGCCTGGTCGGCGAGCTGCCGCTGGGTCGGTGGCTCGCCCGAGCGGGTGAGCCACCACGTCGTGGTCAGCAGCACGAACTGGACGTGCGTGAGGTCGTGCGGGGCCAGCGCGGCCCGCATCGCCCGCTGCCAGGCCAGTGTCACGCGCCACAGCAGGAAGCCGGGGCTGCGCTCGGGGCCGGGCAGGCGGGACTCCGGGGCCGTCATACCCGTGAGCTTGCCTCAGTGAGCCGGGCCAGCGCGCGCATGGCGTCGGGAGTGTCTTCGGTCACCTGCTCGCCGAAGCCGTCCGGGCCGTCGACGGTGACGCGGTAGGTGATCCGCGTGCCGCCCTCGACGTCGGTCAGCACGTGCTCGAACCGCAGGAACGCGTCCGGCAGCCGGGTTTCGTCGGTGAAGCTGCGGCCTTCGGTGACCTCGGTGAGGGTGAACGGGATCGGCGGCCTGCCGTCCATCGTCATCGTGCCGCTGGTCCCGACCGTGAACGGGCCGTCGAGGACCACCGACCGGACCCCGGCGTCCCACTCCGGCCAGCGTCCGGTGTCGGCCCAGAGCGGCCAGATCGCGGCGGCGGGGGCGGCGGACGTCTCGCTGTGCTCGTACTCGTAATCTGCCATGCAGGCAGACTATATGCGCGCTTACTACCTAGGCAAGCGGCCTGGTGGCCGGAGGTTGGTCAGTTCGCCGAGCGGAGCTTGTCGTAGAAGGCGACGCAGTCGTCGTACTGCGGGAGCAGGCCCTGTTCGACGGCTTCGGCGAGGGTAGGCGCGTCGCGATCCTTGGCCGACAGGACCGGCTCGATGTCCGCGGGCCAGGGCAGGTTCAGCGCCGGGTCCAGCGGGGTGATGCCGTGCTCGCCGGTGGGGTTGTAGGGCTCCGAGCAGAAGTACGACATCACGGTGTCGTCTTCGAGGGCGGCGAAGCCGTGGCCCAGGCCTTCCGCGATGTACATGGCGCGGAACTCGCGCGAGTCGAGCACGACCGTGTCCCACTGGCCGAAGGTCGGGGACCCGACGCGGAGGTCGATCACGACGTCGAGCAGCGAGCCACGCGGGCAGTAGATGTACTTGGCCTGGCCGGGCGGGGTGTCGGCGAAGTGGATGCCGCGGATCGTGCCGCGCCGGGACACGCTGTGGTTCACCTGGCCGAGCCGCAACGGGTGGCCGACCGCCGCTTGGAAGGCGTCCTCCTGGAAGGGGGCGACGAACAGGCCCCGGTCGTCGGGGAACGCCCGGGGGGAGAACTCGTAGGCGTCCGGGACGCGCAGCCGGCGGAATTGCATGGCGTCACCTTATCGGGCGCCTTACAAAACCGGACGGACGTCTTGGGAATTGCCGGGAAAAGGGCGCCGGTGTGACATCAACCGCACCGAGGGGTCACCCGCGGCACGGGACCTGTCACAATGGCCGGACCGCCGCGTCCGCGGCCATCGCCAGACCCACGGCACCGATGGCCGACGTGACGCCTCGCCGACAGGCCGGCGCTACCGCGCTGGGCTGCCGTGCCGGGAATCCCCCACGGTTTCCCCCTGTGGACCGTGGTCCCAGCTCGCATGCCCAGGAGAAATTCCAGTGACCTCAGTCCGAACCGTGAGTTCCGTCATTCCCACCGGGGAATACCGGAAACGACGACAGGAAACCCCATGAGCGACCCCACCGGCGCCGTCGCGCCGGTCACCGACGAAGAGATCTTCACCGGGCACGAGGGCGGCAAGCTCTCGGTGGCGGCCACCCGCCCGATTTCCAGCCCGCGTGACCTTTCGATCGCGTACACCCCGGGGGTGGCGAAGGTGAGCCGCGCGATCGCCGAGGACGCCGCCAAGGCCAAGCGCTACACGTGGGCGGACCGGCTGGTCGTCGTGGTCAGCGACGGGACGGCGGTGCTCGGCCTCGGTGACATCGGCGCGAGCGCGTCGCTGCCGGTCATGGAGGGCAAGTCGGTGCTCTTCAAGACCTTCGGCGGGCTCGACTCGATCCCGCTGGTGCTGGACACCACCGACGTCGACGAGATCGTCGAGACGCTGGTGCGGCTGCGGCCGTCGTTCGGGGCGGTCAACCTCGAGGACGTCTCCGCGCCGCGGTGCTTCGAGCTGGAGGACAAGCTCAAGGAAGCCCTGGACTGCCCGGTCATGCACGACGACCAGCACGGCACGGCGATCGTGACGCTGGCCGCTCTGCGCGGCGCCAACCTGGTCCTCGACCGGGCGATCGCCGACCAGCGCGTGGTCGTCTCCGGCGCCGGCGCGGCGGGCGTGGCCTGCGCGAAGATCCTGCAGGAAGCGGGCATCGGCGACGTCACCGTGCTCGACTCCCGCGGCATCATCCACTCCGGCCGCGAGGGCCTGAACCCGGTCAAGGAACGCCTGGCCGCGACGACGAACCAGGCCGGCCTGAAGGGCGGGCTGGCGGAGGCGCTGGAGGGCGCGGACGTGTTCCTCGGCCTCTCGGGCGCGACGATCGACGAGTCGCTGCTGGGCCGCATGGCGGGCGGCGGCATCGTGTTCGCGCTGTCCAACCCGGACCCGGAAGTGCACCCGGCCGTGGCCGCGCGGTACGCGTCGATCGTGGCGACCGGGCGGAGCGACTTCCCGAACCAGATCAACAACGTGCTGGCCTTCCCGGGCGTCTTCCGCGGTGCGCTCGACTCGGGCGCGCGGGCGATCACCGAGAACATGAAGCTGGCCGCCGCCGAGGCGATCGTGTCGGTGGCGATGGACGACCTCGGCCCGGACCGGATCGTCCCGTCGCCGCTCGACCCGCGCGTGGCCCCCGAGGTCGCGGCCGCGGTGGCCAAGGCCGCCGAGGCCGACGGCGTCACGGACTGACTCAAGCGCCCCAATGTGGCGTTGGGTGCGTCCAACGCACCCAATGTGGCGTTGGGTGCGTCCAACGCACCCAACTTGGCGTTCGGTAGATCGGA
>NZ_JBSGBK010000126.1:0-17174 GCF_053601215.1 Amycolatopsis sp. NPDC004772 | reverse complement strand
CAAAACAACCAATAATTAATTTAATTATTTTTTTTTTTTTTTTTTGTGTTTTTGTGGTGGATGTTCTGCCTCGGGGGGGCGGGGCGGGCCCCCCCCCCCCCCCCCCCCCACGACGGCGTCGAACGGTTCGTCCAGGCCCCGCAACAGGTCCAGCACGGCCGCGGCGGACAGGAAGCTGTCCAGCCAGCCCTCGGCCGACTCCGGGCCCCAGCGCGGTGTCCTGGCGAGGATCTCGGTGCCGGGGCTCGCGGCCGCGCGGGCCCCGGCTTCGATCTCCTTGGTCATCGCCTCGGTGGTGTTGCAGTTGGTGACGACGATCCTCATCGATGCTTCCTCGACACCGCGTAGTACAGCGCCGCCGACGACGCCGTGCCGATGAACCACGAGTACGGCGCGGCCGGCGCGAAGTACGGCACCAGCGCGATCACCGCGGCCAGCGCGGCGGTCGGGAAGAACGTCACCAGGGCACGCGGGTTCACCCGCGGGTAGCTGCCACTGTCGACGAACAGCTGGGCGACGTCCACCTTGCCGCGCCGGATCAGGTAGTAGTCGACGATCATGATCCCGAACAGCGGGCCGAGGAACGCGCCGAGCCCGCCGAGGAAGTAGTTGACCACCGCCGGCGAGGAGTACAGCTTCCACGGCAGCACGCACAGGGCCGCGACCGCGCTGATCATCCCGCCGATGGTGAAGGTGATCCGCTTCGGCCAGATGTTGGCCAGGTCGTAGGCGGGGGAGACGAAGTTGGCGACGATGTTGACGCCCATCGTGGCGACGGCGAAGGTCAGCGCGCCGACGATGAGCACCGGCGTGTTGTGCACCTTGGCCAGCAGTTCGGCCGGGTCGGTGATCGCCTCGCCGAACACCTGCATGCTGCCCGCGGTGACGATCACCGACAGGAGCGCGAACGCCGTCGAGTTGATCGGCAGGCCCCAGAAGTTCCCGCGCTTCACCGTCTTCTGGTCCGGGGCGAAGCGGGAGAAGTCGCAGAAGTTGAGCATCAGCGTGCCGTAGGTGGCCAGGATGAGCCCGGCCGCGCCGAACCACTGCCGGATCTGCTCCCCGGTGGAGAGCTGTTTGGGGCTGCTGGTGAAGGAGATGTTCCAGTGCCCGGCGGCGAGGATCCAGACGGCGAGGGCGATCATCACGACCCAGATCGCCGGGCCGCACCAGTCCTGGAACTTGCGCACCGACTCCATGCCGCGGGTCAGGATCAGCGCCTGGACCGCCCACAGCGCGACGAAGCAGATCCAGCCGAGCGCGTGCAGGCCGAGAAACCCGTGCTCGGTCAGCGGTTTCAGGCCCGGGTCGATGGCCAGCACGAGCAGCGTGATGGCCACGCTCGCGAGGTAGGTCTGGATGCCGTACCAGAAGATCGCGATGATCGCGCGGATCAGCGCGGGTAGGTTCGCGCCGAAGGTGCCGAAGCTGATCCGCGCCACGACGGGGAACGGGACGCCGGTGCGCTGGCCGATCCGGCCCATCAGGTTCATGCCGACGTAGATGATGATGAACCCGAACAGCAGGGCGGTGAACACCTGCCAGGCCGACAGCCCGAGCACGAACAGGCCGGCCGCGAAGGTGTAGTTGCCGAGGTTGTGCACGTCGGACATCCATAGCGCGAAGATGTCGTAGACCTTCCACCGGCGTTCCTTCGCGGGGGCGAGGTCCTCGTTCCAGAGCCGCGGGTCGGGTGGCGTCGGTGTCTCTTGTGAAGGTTCGGTGAGCGGGGCGGCGGTCATGCGGGCCCTCCGATCTACGTATCTTTCGGGGGTTCCGGGTGGCGGAGCCCCCGGCTGGGGCGAAGCCCCGTCTGACACAGTGCGGGGACGGCGATTTGGGATACCAAACTTTGGAATCCCAAATATCACCCCGGCGTCCGCCCGAGTCAACCCTCCGGCCGATAAACTCGTGTTACGGCCGGTTACGGCGGTGTTGAAGGAGGGGGCGCGGTGAACGAGCGGCAACCCCTCGCGGCCACCCGGCAGCGGGTGCGCGAGGAGCTGCGCGAACGGATCCTGACCGGCCGGCTCCGCCCGGGCGACAGGCTGGTCGAGCGCGAACTGGCCGAAGACCTCGGCGTGTCGAGGGTGCCGGTGCGCGAGGCCATCCGCAGCCTGGAGGCCGAGGGGTTCCTCGTCGTCCAGTCGCCGCGGCGGGTGGTCGTCCGGCAGCTGGCGCGGGTCGACGTCGAGGAGCTGTTCGACGTCCGCGAGGCCCTCGAAGGCCTGGCCGCCGGGCTGGCGGCGGCTCGTGCGGGTGCGGCGGAGCTCAAGCGCCTCGACCGCGTCCTCGCCGACGCCGCCCGCGCCACGGCTCGCGGCGACGCGGCCCGGATCACCGTGCTGAACTCGCGCTTCCACGACGAGATCGTCGCCATCGCGGGCAACGCGCTGCTCTCCACCATGCTGCAGCCCCTGGAGGGCCGGCTTCGCTGGCTCACGAGCCAGAACGAGCACTGGGCCGAGCTGCTCGACGAGCACCGCCGGCTGTACGAGGCGATCGCGTCCGGGGACGCGGAGCGGGCGAAGGCGTCCGCGATCGAACACGTGCGGGTCAACCGGGAAGTCACCCTGCGGTCGCTCTTTCCGCAGGTCACAGCTTGATGACGAAGGTCACGCTGCGTACCAGGCAGCTCACCCATTAACATGATCGCGGAACCTTCGCTCCTTGAGCCGAAGTGGCATATCCGACACCCCGCGAGGCCCCGGCCAACAGGCGCTTCCCAGCGGCTTCATGGGAAATTCACAGAATGGGTGGCAAGTCTGACAACGTGAACCACGCCGACGACGGTGCCGGATCGGCGGCACGATGACGACTGCCCAGGCCACGCTCGAGGCCCCCGCCCGCGCCACGAGACCGGGCGGCAAAGCGCCCTACCTCCACCAGATCGACCTCTTCCGGTTGATCACGTTCGCCTGCGTCATCCTCATCCACGTGGTGGGCGCGACGAACTTCGCGCAGGACGTCGGCGCCAACGCCGTCGAGACACCGCTGCACTTCACCCGCGAGGCCTTCTTCGCGCTCACCGGGTTCGTGCTGGTGTTCCAGAACCGCCGCCGCGAGTTCACCGCGGGCGACTTCTGGCGACGGCGGCTCCCGCTGGTCGCGACGCCCTACCTGGCGTGGTCGATGTTCTTCTGGGCGTACGGCCTGGTGACCGGCGAACAGCAGCCGGGCTCGCTCGAGGCGTCGATGCGCCTGCTGCTCGAGGACCTGCTCACCGGCGGGGCCTGGTACCACCTGTACTTCCTGCTGGTGACGATGCAGGCCTACCTGCTGTTCCCGCTGCTGATGAAGCTGCTGCGAGCGACCGAGGGCAAGCACAAGTGGCTGCTGCTCGGCAGTGGCCTGGTGCAGGTCGGCGTCACGCTGTTCATGACCTACCAGCCGCTCGGCGTGAGCTACGAGACGATCACCCACCTCTACGGCACGATCCTGCCGTACCAGTTCTACACGCTGTTCGGCGCCGTGGTGGCCATGCACTTCGAAACCGTGCACGCCTGGGCGGGCCGGCACCGGCTGCTGCTCGGCGGCGCGCTCGTCGCGGTGCTGGCGGGCACCGAGTGGTTCTACTTCCACACCGTCCACAATGGAACCTTCCCGCAGGTGGCCAGCGACCCGTTCCAGCCGTACCTGATCCCGTGGTTCCTCACGGTGATCGCGGCGATCTACGCGTTCGCGACGCGGTGGGCGGCGCGCCGCCGGGAGGGCAGCCGCGGGGCCCGGGTGGTCTCGTGGGCGGCGAACCGGTCGTTCAGCATCTTCCTGGTGCACCCGCTCGCGCTGGCGCTGCTCGGGCCGGCGATCCCGCATGTCGCGGAGCGGTTCGGGGCGCCGTGGCTGAGCGTCATCATCTACCTGGCGACGATCGTCCTGACCGTGCTGATCGTCGAGGCCCTGCGGCGGCTGCCCGGCAGCCGGGCCCTCACCGGGCGCCCGCGGCTGCGCCCGGCGAAGGTGCCGGCTCAGGTGTCCTGACCACGAGCGCCGGCGGTGACCGCCTCGGCGGGGTCGGTCTCGTCCGCGACCGGGGTCTTCCCGGGGCCGAAGAAGGCGATGTAGAGCAGTAGGGCGCCCATGATGGCGGCGCCGGCCCACATCGCCTGCTGCCAGCCGTCGACGAAGGACTGGTGGGCGGCGCGGAGCAGGTCCGGTGCGTGCGGGCCGGCGCTGTCCGCCGCCTCGACGGCGTTGGCGACGCCCGCCCGGGCGGCGTCCGCGGCTTCCCGGGAGATGCCCTGCAGCCGTCCGTCGATGGCGCTGCGGTAGCCGGCGGACACGAGCGCGCCGAGCAGGGCGACGCCGAGTGCGGTGCCGAGCTCGCGGGTGACGTCGTTGAGGGCGGACGCGACACCCTGCTTCTCGCGCGGCAGGGAGGCGGTGATGGCCTCGGTGGACGGGGTCATCGACAGCCCCATGCCGGCGCCCATGGCGAGTAGGCCGGGCAGGACGGAGAGGTAGCCGCCGCCGACGGAGACGAACAGCGCCATGAGCGCCATGCCGACGCCGGCCAGTGCGACGCCCACGACCATGGTCGAGCGTGCGCCGATCCCGGCGGCCAGCTTGGCGGCCAGGCCGGAGGCGATCATCATCGCGAGCGCCATCGGCATCATCGCGGCCGTCGACAGCAGGCCCGGCCAGCCGAGCACGGCCTGGAAGAACGGGAAGAGGACCACGCCGATGCCCGCCTGGACCCCGAAGACCACCAGCAGGGTGAGCGAGCCGCCCGACAGCCCGCGCTCCCGGAACAGGCGCACGTCCAGCAGCGAGGCGTCGCGGCGGCGCAGCTCCCAGGCCACGAAGCCGACGGCGGCGACGAGACCGGCGGTCAGGCTGATCAGAGTCGCGGGCGCGGTCCAGCCGCGTTCGGGGCCCTCCTGCAGGACGAAGATGAGGCCGGTCACGGCGATCGCGGAGACGAGGGCGCCGACGGTGTCGAACCGGTGGGCCGAGGTCTCGCGGGAGTCGGGCACCGACTGCACCGTCATGGCCAGCGCCACCAGGATCAACGCCACCGGCAGGGCGAACAGCCAGCGCCAGTCGGCGACGTCGACGAGGAGCGCGGCGAGGAACATGCCCAGGATGCCGCCGCCCCCGGCGACGCCGGTCCACACGCCGATCGCCTTGCCGCGCTGCGCCTCGGGGAAGGTGGAGGTGATGACGGCCAGCGTGATCGGCATGATCATCGCGGCCCCGATCCCGCCCGCCACGCGCGCGGCGAGCAGCACCTCCGCGGTCGGGGCCAGGGCGGCGACCACGGTGGCGACGCCGAACACGCCGAGCCCGGCGACGAGCACGGGCTTGCGGCCCAGCCGGTCACCCAGGGCGCCGAGCGGCAGCAGCAGCGCGGCCAGGGCGAGGGTGTAGCTGTTGATGATCCACAGGACCGTGCTCTGGGAAGCGTCGAACTCCACGGCCAGGTGGGTCTGCGCGACGTTCAGCCCGGTCGCCGAGGCGATCACCGCCATCAGGGCGATCGAGACGGTGATCAGGATCGAGCGCAGCCGGCGCGCATCGGGGGCGCCCCCGCCGCCGGTCTGGGTGGTCGGTACGGGCTGGTTCGTGCTCATGGGTTCCTCTCGAAACGGGCCTGTCGGAGCTGTCCACGACGTTAAGCGCGACTTGCTGCGGAGGCATACGCTCTTGCGTATGACGCAAGAAGATGGCGACCTGGACAGCCTCGTGCGCAAACGCATCCGCGCCCTGCGGGTGGCGCAGGGCTGGTCCCTGGACGAACTGGCCTCCCGTGCCCACCTCAGCCAGTCCTCGCTGAGCCGCATCGAGAACGGTCAGCGCCGCCTCGCGCTGGACCAGCTGGTCACCCTCGCCCGCGCCCTGGACACCACCCTGGACCAGCTCGTGGAGACGGCCACCGACGACGTCGTCACGAGTCCGACGATCGACGGCGCCCACGGCCGGATGCGCTGGACCGTCAAGGCCGATCCCGGGATGAGCGTGGTGCGCCAGCGCATGACCGAACCGCCCCCGGAGAACCCGGCCCGCATGCGCGCCCACCCGGGCCGCGAATGGCTCGTCGTCCTGTCCGGCACGGCGACCCTGATGCTCGGCCACCGCCGCTTCCGCCTCGAGACCAACCAGGCCGCCGAATTCCCCACGATGCTGCCGCACGCGATCGGCGCCGAGGGCGGGCCGTGCGAGATCTTGGGCATCTTCGACCGGGACGCCCGCCGTGGCCACCAGAACGACGACGCCCAGGGTGGTCCCGGCTGAGCGCGTGCACCTCGGCCGACGTCTTCGAATCCGGCGCACCGTCCACGGCGGACGGCTCGCCGGCCGGGTCCCGCAGGCCGATCCCCGTGGTCACCCGTGCGGGTGGCGGGCGTCATATCCGGCGTCCCGGGCATGTCACAGCGCGCGGATCCGCGGCAGTGGGATATGCTGGCGGCCCGTGGGACTTCAGTCACGGGCAACCAAGTACGTCTTTGTCACCGGAGGCGTCGCCTCCTCTCTGGGTAAGGGACTCACGGCTTCCAGCCTCGGTCAGCTCCTTACCGCGCGCGGGCTTCGCGTCACGATGCAGAAGCTCGACCCCTATCTCAACGTCGACCCCGGGACGATGAACCCGTTCCAGCACGGTGAGGTGTTCGTCACCGACGACGGCGCCGAGACCGACCTCGACATCGGGCACTACGAGCGGTTCCTCGACCGCGACCTCGACGGCAAGGCCAACGTCACCACCGGCCAGGTCTACTCCGAGGTGATCGCCAAGGAGCGCCGCGGCGAGTACCTCGGCGACACCGTGCAGGTCATCCCGCACATCACCGACGAGATCAAGGCGCGGATCACCGCGGCCGCCGGGCCCGACGAGACCGGCCAGGCGCCGGACGTCGTCATCACCGAGGTCGGCGGCACGGTCGGCGACATCGAGTCCCTGCCGTTCCTGGAGGCCTGCCGCCAGGTCCGCCACGACGTCGGCCGCGACCATTGCTTCTTCCTGCACGTCTCGCTGGTGCCGTACCTGGCGCCCTCGGGTGAACTGAAGACGAAGCCGACCCAGCACTCGGTCGCCGCGCTGCGCAACATCGGTATCCAGCCCGACGCGCTGGTCTGCCGGGCCGACCGGGAGATCCCGGAGGACCTCAAGCGCAAGATCGGCCTGATGTGCGACGTCGACACCGAGGCCGTCATCGCCTGCCCGGACGC
Organism: Amycolatopsis sp. NPDC004772; assembly: GCF_053601215.1. Taxonomy (NCBI): domain Bacteria; kingdom Bacillati; phylum Actinomycetota; class Actinomycetes; order Pseudonocardiales; family Pseudonocardiaceae; genus Amycolatopsis; species Amycolatopsis sp. NPDC004772. The sequence goes on along the minus strand of NZ_JBSGBK010000126.1, from coordinate 10,007 downwards.
GCGGTCCATCTACGACATCCCGAAGGTGCTGCACGGCGAGGCGCTCGACGCCTACGTCGTCCGCCGCCTCGGCCTGCCGTTCCGCGACGTCGACTGGACGGTGTGGGGCGACCTGCTCGACCGCGTGCACAACCCGAGCGAGATCGTGCGGATCGCCGTCGTCGGCAAGTACATCGACCTGCCGGACGCCTACCTGTCGGTCACCGAGGCCCTGCGTGCGGGCGGGTTCGCCCACCGTGCCAAGGTCGAGATCGTCTGGGTCGCCTCCGACGACGCGCAGACCGCGTCCGGCGCCGCCTCCGTGCTGTCCGATGTGGACGGTGTGCTGATCCCGGGCGGGTTCGGCATCCGCGGCATCGAGGGCAAGGTCGGCGCGATCGAGTACGCCCGCACCCGCGGTGTCCCGCTGCTCGGCCTGTGCCTCGGCCTGCAGTGCATGGTCATCGAGGCCGCCCGGCACCTGGCCGGCATCACCGACGCCGGGTCGTCGGAGTTCGACGAGAACACCAAGCACCCGGTGATCTCGACCATGGCCGACCAGCGCGACGTCGTCGCGGGGGAGCGGGACATGGGCGGCACCATGCGCCTGGGCGCCTACCCGGCGAAGCTCAAGGCGGGTTCGCAGGTCGCGAAGGCCTACGGCAGCACCGAGGTCTCCGAGCGGCACCGGCACCGCTACGAGGTCAACAACGCCTACCGCAAGCAGCTCTCGGACGCGGGGCTCGTGTTCTCCGGCACCTCGCCGGACGACCACCTGGTCGAGTTCGTCGAGCTGCCCGCCGACAAGCACCCGTTCTTCGTCGGCACGCAGGCCCACCCCGAGCTCAAGAGCCGCCCGACCCGGCCGCACCCGCTGTTCAGCGCGTTCGTCAAGGCCGTGGTGGACCGCAAGGTCGCCGAGCGGCTGCCGGTCGAGCTGCCCGAAGCTCCGGTGGCGGCCCGGTGACCGCGCCGGGCGAGCACGAGTTCAGCGTCGCCTCCAGCCGGGACGTCCACATCGGACGCGTCGTCGGCCTGCGGATCGACGACGTCGTGATGCCGGGCGGTGACACCGCGGTCCGCGAGGTGATCGAACACCTCGGCGCGGTGGCGATCGTCGCACTGGACGAGGAGCAGCAGGTCACGCTGATCCACCAGTACCGGCACCCGATCGGGCACCGGCTGTGGGAGCTGCCCGCGGGCCTGATCGACCACCTCGGCGAGGACCCGGTCGGCACGGCCAAGCGCGAGCTCGTCGAAGAGGTCGGCCTGGCCGCGGACGACTGGGTGACCCTGGTCGACGTCGCCGCGTCGCCCGGCTTCACCGACGAGGTCGTGCGGGTCTTCCTGGCCCGCGGACTGTCCGAAGTGGACCGTGAGGTGCTCGGCGAGGAGGAAGCGGACCTGGTCATCCGCAAGTTCCCGCTCGCCGAGGCCGTGCGGATGGCCCTGGCGGGCGAGCTGGTCAACGGCGCCACGGTGTCCGGGGTGCTGGCCGCGCACGCGGTCCTCACCGGCGCCGCGCCGTCCCGCCCGGCGGACGCGCCGTGGGAGGACCGCCCGACGGCGTTCGCCAAGCGCAAGCAGTCCTGACCGCCGGCCCCAAGCGCCCCAATGTGGCGTTGGGTGCGTTGGACGCACCGAACGCCACATTGGGTGCGTTGGACGCACCGAACGCCACATTGGGGCGCATCGGTCAGGGGCGCAGCTGGCGGCCTTCGGCGTCCGTGCCGCCGTTGACCAGCAGCATGATGCCGTCGATGATCGGCCAGAACACGCCGACGCCGGTGCAGAAGGTGGCGAAGAGCTGGGCGATGCCCAGGCCGGTCTGGCCGGTGTAGAACCGGCCGACACCGAAGGGCAGCACGATCTGCAGCACCCCGGCCACCGTCTTCGACCGGTGCGAGTAGACGACGGGCGGCGGCCCGTAAGGCATCGCCATGGGCATCGAGGGTGGCGGCGCGTACACCTGCTGCGTCGGCATCGGCATGGTGCCCGGGGGCGGCCCGAAGAAGCCGGGGTGCGGGTGCGGCAGGTCGCGGAACAGCGGCCGCAGCTCGCCCAGGGTCGTCGCCGCGTAGGCGTCGGTCACGCGCGTCTCGTACTCGTCCGGGGTGATGCGGCCCATGCCGAAGTGATCGGCGAGCAGCCTCGCTGCTTCCTCGCGCTCGGCCGTGCCGATGCGCAGCTCCTCGGACCCCATGGATCCACGGTAACCGAACGGGGTTTCTGCCGGGTCACGAGCGCCCGGCGGCCTAAGGTGACGACCGTGGCAGCCCCGGGCAGCACGGACGGCGTGATCGCCGCGTACCTCGACCACCTGGTCGTCGAACGCGGGACCGCGCGCAACACCCTGGACAGCTACGCCCGTGACCTGCGCCGGTACGCCGCGCACCTGGACGGGCTGGGCGTCGCGAAGATCGCCGACGTCACCTCCGCGCACGTCACGGCCTTCGGCGCCGCGCTGCGCGAAGGCGACGACGAGCACCAGCCCCTGGCCGCGTCGTCGGCCGCCCGGGCCCTGGTCGCCGTGCGGGGCCTGCACAAGTTCGCGCACGCCGAAGGGCTCACCGAGCACAACCCGGCCCGCGAGGTCCGGCCGCCGACGCCGGCGAAGCGGCTGCCCAAGGCGTTGCCGGTCGACGACGTGCTGCGGCTGCTCGAGACCCCACCGCCCGACGGCGAGCGCCCGCTGCGCGACCGCGCGCTGCTGGAGGTGCTCTACTCCACCGGCGCCCGGATCTCCGAGGCGGTCGGCCTGGACATCGACGACGTCGACGCCGCCGAGCGCACCGTGCTGCTCGACGGCAAGGGCGGCAAGCAGCGGCTGGTGCCGATCGGCCGTCCCGCGCTCGCCGCGCTGCACGCCTACACCGTCCGCGCCCGCCCGGCGCTCGCCGCGCACGGCCGGGGCACGGCGGCGCTGTTCCTCAACGCCCGCGGCAGCCGGCTGTCGCGGCAGAGCGCGTGGCAGGTCCTCAAGGACACCGCCGAACGGGCGGGCATCAAGGCCGCGGTTTCGCCGCACACGCTCCGCCACTCCTTCGCCACGCACCTGCTCGAAGGCGGCGCGGACGTCCGCGTCGTCCAAGAACTCCTCGGCCACGCGTCGGTGACGACGACCCAGGTGTACACGCTGGTCACGGTCAACACCCTGCGCGAGGTCTACGCGACCGCGCACCCGCGGGCACTGGGCTAGACGGCCCTATCCATCCATGCCCCCACCGCCGCCCTCAACGGAGGCGCTGCGCGCCGCTGTGTCTTTCAAGCGAAGGGCCTTCGTAGCCTGCACCGACGGTCGAGTGACATTGCCCCGTCGAGTCCGGCGCGTTGCTTTGCCGGGGCTCCGACTCCGCGCATAGGCTGCGGCGGACGCTGACGAACAAGGAGCTTTCGCGCCATGTCGACACCGAACCAGCCGGCCGTCCCGGCCGAGTCCGCCGGGTCGGCGGCGGCGAACCTCAGCCAGGTCACCATCGCGACACCCGCCGACCACGACGGCGACGATTCCGCCGAGCGCAACGGCAAGAAGGTGAAGCTCGAGGGCATCGGGCCGACCGGCCGTCCGATCCGCGAGCACCCCGATCCGGCGCCGCTGGACAAGCACGGCCCGGCCAAGATCATGGCGATGTGCAACCAGAAGGGCGGCGTCGGCAAGACGACGTCGACCATCAACCTGGGTGCCGCCCTCGCCGAGTACGGGCGGCGGGTGCTGCTCGTCGACTTCGACCCGCAGGGCGCGCTCGCCGTCGGTCTCGGCATCCAGCCGCACGAGCTGGACCAGACGGTCTACAACGCCATCATGGAGCGCTCGGTCAGCGCCACCGACGTGCTGATGAAAACCCGCGTCGACGGCGTTGACCTGCTGCCGAGCAACATCGACCTGTCCGCGGCGGAGGTCCAGCTCGTCGCCGAGGTAGGGCGCGAGCACACGTTGTTACGGGTCCTTCGTCCGGTCATGAACGACTACGACTATGTTCTTGTCGACTGCCAGCCCTCGCTCGGCCTGCTCACGGTGAACGCGCTGACCGCCGCGGACGGCGTGATCATCCCGCTGGAGTGCGAGTTCTTCAGTCTGCGAGGCGTCGCCCTCCTGATCGACACCATCGAGAAGGTGCAGGAACGCCTCAACCCCAAACTGGACATCGTCGGGATTCTCGCCACCATGTACGACCCGAGAACCCTGCATTCGAAGGAGGTCATGGCTCGCGTGGTGGAGGCATTCGGCGAGACCGTGTTCGACACGGTCATCAACCGCACCGTGCGGTTCCCCGAGACGACGGTCGCGGGTGAGCCGATCACGACCTGGGCGCCCAAGTCGGCCGGCGCGGCGGCGTACCGCCAGCTGGCCCGCGAGGTGATCGCTCGGTGAGCAGGCGCGCCTCCCTGCCCGGAGCGTCGGAACTCTTCAGGATCACCTCCAGTCCCGCCCTCGATCTCCCTCCCCAGGCACCGCCCGAGCCGGTCGAGGAGCCCCAGCCGAAGCCTTCGGGCAACGGCCGGGCCGACCAGCTCGCCCGCAGCGCGGCCCCGCACGGCTCCGGCCGGACCAAGCACGACGCGAAGATCACCGTGTACGTCTCCGGCGACGAGCTGGTGGCCATGGAGCAGGCCCGCTTGACGCTGCGCGCGAAGCACGACCTGGTCGTCGACCGCGGCCGGCTGGTCCGCGAGGCCGTGGCGGTGCTGCTGGCCGACTTCGACCAGAACGGCGACGAATCGGTGCTGGTCCAGCGGCTGCGGGTGGTCGGATCAGACGGCGGCGAAACCGAGGGCTGATGGACGAGCCGGAACCGGCTCCGGAGGTCCCCGAAGAGCACCAGACCGTGCACGGCGGGATGATCCCCGAAGGCGTCAACACCGAAGAGCTGAGCACGTCGAAGTTCAAGGTGCGGCTGGCCAACTTCGAGGGACCGTTCGACCTGCTGCTGCAGCTGATCTCGCAGCACCAGCTCGACGTCACCGAAGTGGCGCTGCACCAGGTCACCGACGACTTCATCGCGTACACGCGCGCGCTGGGGACCGACTGGAACCTCGACGAGACCACGGAGTTCCTGGTCATCGCGGCCACGCTCCTGGACCTGAAGGCGGCGCGGCTGCTGCCCGCGGCCGAGGTCGAGAGCGAGGACGACCTGGCGCTGCTGGAGGCCCGCGACCTGCTGTTCGCGCGGGTGCTGCAGTACCGCGCGTACAAGCAGGTGGCGGCGCTGTTCGGCGAGCTGGAGCAGGGCGCGCTGCGGCGGTACCCGCGGTCGGTGGCCCTGGAGGAGCGGTTCGTCGGGCTGCTGCCCGAGGTGATGCTGGGCGTGACGCCGCAGAAGTTCGCCGACATCGCGGTGGCGGTGTTCCGCCCGAAGCCGCCGCCGACGGTGTCGATCGCGCACATCCACATGGGCCGCATCTCGGTGCGCGAGCACGCGGCGATCCTGCGGGTGATGCTGGCCGAACGCGGGCAGGCGACGTTCGGCGAGCTGGTCGACGACTGCGACCACACGGTGGAGATCGTGGCGCGCTTCCTGGCGCTGCTGGAGCTCTACCGCGAGGCGACGGTCCAGTTCGAGCAGAGCGAGGCCCTGGCCGAGCTGCACGTCCGCTGGACGGGCGGCTCGAAGGAAGAAGCCTCCGCGGCGGCCGAGCTGGACCGCGCGTTCGGAGACGAAGAGGAGTACGGGTGAGCCCGGAGAACGACGAAGTGGCCGAAGCCCCACAGCCGCCGGCGGCCGAAGAACCCGAACCGGCCGCGGCCGAGCTCGCGCTCGACGAGGCACTGTCCGGCGAGCCGGTGACCGAAGACGGCGAGCCGGTCGAACCCCTCGTGGCGGAAGAAGCCGAGCCCGCGCCCGCGGAGCCCGAAGCCGCCGCCGAGCCTGATCCGGCCGATCCGGAATCCGATCTGGTCGCCGCCGGTGACGCCGACTCCATGCCGGACGTCACCTCCGACGAGGACCTCGAAGCCGCCCTCGAGGCGCTGCTGCTCATCGTCGACTCGCCGGCCAGCGAAGAGCTCCTCGCCGATACCCTCGGCCAGCCCAAGGCGCGGATCGTCGTCGCGCTGCGGACCATGGCGCAGAAGTTCACCGACCGGACGTCCGGGATCGACCTGCGGCGCGTCGGCGAAGGGTGGCGGTTCTACACTAGGGACGTCTATGCCCCGTTCGTGGAGAAGCTCCTGCTGGACGGCCAGCGGTCGAAGCTGACCCGGGCCGCGCTGGAGAGCCTCGCCGTGATCGCGTACCGGCAGCCGGTGACCCGCGCGCGGGTGGCCGCGGTGCGCGGCGTGAACGTGGACGGCGTGATCCGGACGCTGCTCGCGCGCGGCCTCATCGAAGAGATGGGGACCGATCCCGAGACGACCGGCACGCTGTACGTGACGACCGAGCTGTTCCTGGAGCGACTGGGGCTGTCGTCACTGAACGACCTCCCCGCCATCGCTCCGTTGCTACCCGAAGTGGACACCATCGATGACATCCAGTGAACACCCCGACGGCGTCCGGCTGCAGAAGGTGCTGTCGCAAGCCGGGGTCGCCTCCCGGCGCGCGGCGGAGGACCTGATCGTCGCCGGCCGGGTCGAGGTGGACGGCGAGGTCGTCACCGAGCTGGGCCGCCGCGTCGACCCGGACAACGCGATCATCCACGTCGACGGCACCCGGGTGAACCTGCGCGACGACCTCGTCTACCTCGCCCTGAACAAGCCCAAGGGCGTGCACTCGACGATGTCGGACGACCGCGGCCGCCCCTGCGTCGGCGACTACCTGCGCGGCCGCTACGAGGAGACGCCCGGCGTCGTGCACGTCGGACGGCTCGACGAGAACACCGAGGGCCTGCTGCTGCTCACCAACGACGGCGACCTCGGGCACCGGCTGATGCACCCGTCGTACCGGGTGCTCAAGACCTACCTCGCCGAGGTCGACGGCCTCGTGCCGCGCGGGCTCGGCAAGGAGCTGCGGCGCGGCTGGGAACTGCCGGACGGCATCGTCAAGGTCGACCAGTTCCGCGTGAAGGACATGCACTCCGGCAAGTCGCTGGTCGAGCTCGTGATCCACGAGGGCAAGAAGCACATCGTGCGCCGCTTGCTCAAGGACACCGGGCACCCGGTGCTGAAGCTGGTGCGCACCGCCGTCGGCGACGTCCAGCTCGGCAACCAGCGCGTCGGCTCGATCCGCCGGCTGACCAAGACCGAGGTCGGCGCGCTTTACCGCAACGTCGAGCTCTGATATTCGGCGGTCACGAACCCGTCCAGGGTCTCGTCGCCCGGACGGTCGTACTTCGCGGCCAGTTCGGCGTGGGAGACGACGGCCGGCTCCCAGCCGTGGCCGCGCAGCCACTCCGGCGCCGCACCGCCGAGGCCGCCTTGCCACAGCCGGGTGACGCGCTCGGCGCCCGGGGTCGCCTTGGCCCGGGCGAGCAGGCCGTCCCGCGTCTCGGCGGACCGGTGCTCGAACGACACCCGGCTGCCCGGCGCGGACAGCTCGGTCACGGTCGAGAGCAGCGCTTCGGCGTCTTCGCGGGACAGGTAGACCAGGAGGCCCTCGGCCAGCCAGGCGGTGGGAACGCTCGCGTCGAACCCGGCCGTCCGCAGCGCATCGGCCCAGTCGTCGCGCAGGTCGGCCGGGACCACGACGCGCTCGCACGACGGTTCGGCGCCCCGGGCGGCCAGCACCTCGTCCTTGAAGGCGAGGACCTCGGGCAGGTCGAGCTCGAACAACCGCACTCCCGGCGGCCAGGCGAGCCGGAACGCGCGGGCGTCGAGGCCCGCGGCGAGCACCACGACCTGCGAGCACCCGGCGGCCAGCAGGTAGTCGTCGTAGAACCGGGTGCGGATCGCCACCTGCCGGGCGAAGATCGCGCCGAGGCCGCCCTCCGGGGTTTCGCCCGGCGCGACGGGCAGCAGGGCGCTGCCCGCAGCGTGGAACGCGGCCGCGTACGGATCGTCGAACAGGCGATCCGGGCGGCGGCTTTCGTACGCGCGCAGGGCGGCGACACCGACGGCGGTGACGCTCACGGCGGGCAGGGACTCCGTCATGATTTCCAACGTACGCCCGACTTTCCGCCGTGGTGGGCGGTCGCGGTCACTCGCTAGCGTGACGGGTATGCGACTCGGAGTGGTGTGCGGGGTGCTCGCGGTGCTCCTGTCCGGTGCGGTGGTGCCCGCCGCCGCGGCCACGCAGGGGAGCGAGCCGGTCTACGACTACGCGAAGGCGATCCGCGAAACCGTCTGGGTCGACATCGGCCGCGACGGCGACGGGGACGGCCGCTCCGACCGCGTCGCCGCCGACATCGTCCGGCCGGGTGAAGCGACCTCACGCGTTCCGGTGATCATGGACGCCAGCCCGTACTACTCGTGCTGCGGCCGCGGCAACGAGAGCGAGCTGAAGTCCTACGACAGCGCCGGGAAGCCGGTGAAGTTCCCGCTGTTCTACGACAACTACTTCGTCCCGCGCGGGTACGCGATCGTGCTGGTCGACCTGGCCGGGACGAACCGCTCGGCCGGCTGCGCGGACGTCGGCGGCGCGTCGGACGTCGACTCCGCGCGCAAGGTCGTCGACTGGCTGAACGGCCGCGCGACCGGCTACAGCGCGAAGACCGGCGGCAGTACGGTGCCGGCGAGCTGGAGCACCGGGAACGTCGGGATGATCGGCAAGTCCTACGACGGCACGATCGCCAACGGCGTCGCGGCGACCGGGGTGGCGGGCTTGAAGACGATCGTCCCGATCTCGGCGATCAGCTCCTGGTACGACTACTACCGCTCGGACGGCGCGACCTTCGGCTTCAACCCGGACGGGCTCGCGCGCACGGTCGAAGCGCGCAACGGCGGGCAGAACTGCTCGGCGCAGAACCAGGTGCTGGCCTCCGGCGCCACCGCGAACGGCGACTACGGGCCGCTCTGGGCGGACCGTGACTACGTCCGGCGGGCGGGCAGCGTGCGGGCGAGCGTGCTGCTGTCCCACGGCGTCAACGACCTCAACGTCAAGACCATCCACTTCGGACAGTGGTGGGCCGGGCTGAAGGTCGAGAAGAAGATCTGGCTGTCGCAGACCGGGCACGTCGACCCGTTCGACTACCGGCGCGCGGACTGGGTCGACCTGCTGCACCGGTGGTTCGACCACTACCTGCTGGGGATCGACAACGGCGTCCAGAACGGGCCGCAGGCCAGCGTCGAGCGGCAGCCGGACCAGTGGGCGGACCAGAGCGCGTACCCGGCGGCCGGCGCGGTGGCGACGACGCTGCGGCCGGGGGCGTCCGGCACGCTGGGCACTTCCCCGTCGTCCGGGACGGCGTCGTTCACCGACAACCCGAGCCTGGGCGAGGACACCTGGGTGACGAACCCGGGCAGCGCGGCGGTGACGTACTCGACCGGGGCGCTGACGTCCGACGTGCAGGTGTCGGGGACGACTTCGGTGACGGTGACGGCGACGCCGAGCACGTCGTCGGCGCGGGTGTCGGCGCTGCTGGTGGACCTCGGCGCGGCGACGATCCGCAACTTCGCGGGGAGCGGCGAGGGGATCAAGACCGGAAGCTCCGAGAACTGCTGGGGCTCGTCGTCCGCCGGTGACGACGCCTGCTACCGGATCGCTTCCGCGGACGTGAAGAAGGTGAACTACACGATCCTCAGCCGCGGCTGGGCGGACCTGGCGAACTACGCGTCCCTTTCGCAGGAACGGCCGCTGACCCCGGGCACGGCGTACACGATGACGTTCCGGCTGGCCTCGACGGACCACATCGTGCCGCGCGGGCACGCGCTGGCGTTGATCATCGGCGGCACGGACGGCAGTTTCATCCGCGGACCCGCCCAGCCGGGCCGGGTGACACTGGACCTGGCCCGGACGTCGGCTTCGGTCCCGCTGGCCGGCTCGATCCCGGCGGCGACCACCCACCAGGCCGCTGCGGGCGGCGAGCACGTGCCGTCGGCGGACCGGGCCGACCTGCGCTAGTTGTGATGTCCAGGGAGGTTGGTCAGCCGGGTGACCGGCGGTTTGCCGCCGGTTGAGCTGTGGGGTCGGTGATGATTGTAGAAGTGCAGCCAGCCC
>NZ_JBSGBK010000125.1:0-17639 GCF_053601215.1 Amycolatopsis sp. NPDC004772 | reverse complement strand
TGGGTGCGTTGGACGCACCGAACGCCACATTCGGTGCGTCTGACGCACCGAACGCCACATTGGGGCGCTTGTTCACCGGGCCACCCCCGCTGCGTCACCCCGAAGTGACCTGCGGTGATCACCATTGAGCCGTGGAACTCCTGGGGCAGGTCACCGAGGTGCTGCGGGGCACGCTCGGCTCGCCGTGGCTGTGGGTGCTCGTCTTCGCCGTGTCCGGATTGGACGCGCTGCTGCCGTTCATGCCCAGCGAGACCACGGTCGTCACCGTCGCCGTCCTGCTCGGATCAGACCCCGGGCCGCTCGTCCTGCTCGCCGCGGTGGCGGCCGGGGGCGCGTGGGCGGGCGACTGCCTCGGGTACGCCGTCGGCCGCGCCGCCGGGCCGCAGGCCATCGCGCGGCTGCAGCGCGGGCCCGACGGCCGCCGTCGTTACGAATGGGCCCGCGACCAGGTGCGGCGCAACGGCGGGCTGCTGATCATCGCGGCCCGGTACCTGCCGGGCGGGCGGGTCGCCAGCGCGCTGGCCAACGGCAGCCTCGGCTACCCGCTGCGCCGGTTCGTGCCGCTCGACGCCGCCGGCGCGGCGATCTGGGCGGTGTACAGCGTGCTGATCGGCCTCGCGGGCGGAGCCGCCTTCGCCGGCGAACCGGCCAAGGGCCTGCTGCTGTCGTTCAGCCTCGGCCTGGGCTTGGTGTTCGCCATCGAGGCCGGGAGGCGGCTACGGTCGGCCCATGCTCGAAGCGATCGACGTCCACGCCGACGCGCTGAAGCGGGCGGCGCTGACGGCCGGGCCGCCGGCCCCGGTGCCGAACTGTCCGAAGTGGACTGTCCATGACCTGGTGACGCACATCGCGCTCGTGCACGACACCATCACCAGCCTGGCGATGGGCCGGCCGCCACGCCCCGAGCCGCCGACGGACTGGGAAGACGTCCTCGGGTGGTGGGACGGCCGGCGCCTGGCTCTGCGCGAAGCGCTGGCGCGCAACCCGGACACGCCGTGGACCCGCCGGATGGCCCACGAAACCGCGATCCACCGCCTCGACGCCGAATCCGCCCTCCCGGACCCGGTGCAGACCCGCTTCTCCGCCGAGTTCGCCAACGACGGCATCGACGAGTTCCTGACCTTCGTCGTCCCGCGTCGCGGCTTCGACGTCAACGTGCGGATCACGACGCCGGAGCGGACGTGGACGGTCGGCGCCCCGGCGACCGAGGTGACCGGCGACGCCGACGACGTCTACCGGGCGGTGTGGGGCCGGCCGCACCGGGCGGAGATCAGCGGGGACCGGCTCCCGGCCGTCTGATCAGCGCGGGGGAGAATGCCCGGGTGACCGCTCCCGAACGCCGCTACGTCATCACCTTCGGCTGTCCCGACCGCACCGGCATCATCGCCCGGATCTCCGGGTTCCTCGCCGAGCACGGCGGCTGGATCGTCGAGGCGGCGTACCACACCGACCCGGACACGGGCTGGTTCTTCACCCGCCAGGTGGTCCGGGCCGATTCGCTGCCGTTCGACGCCGCCGAGCTGCGCGCCCGGTTCGGCGAGGTGGCCGCGGAGCTGTCGGCCGAGTCGAGCTGGCAGGTCAGCGACACCGGAGAGCGGCGGCGCGCGGTGATCCTCGTCTCCAAGGCCGGGCACTGCCTGTACGACCTGCTCGGCCGGGTCGCCTCCGGGGAGCTCGAGGTCGACATCGCCGCGGTGATCGGCAACCACGACTCGCTGGCCGACATCACCCGCGCGCACGGCATCCCGTTCCACCACGTGCCGTTCCCGGCCGGCGGTAAACAAGAAGCGTTCGAGCAGGTCCGCAAGCTGGTCGACGAGCACGACCCGCACGCGGTGGTGCTGGCCCGGTTCATGCAGATCCTGCCCGCGGACCTGTGCCGCGAGTGGGCCGGCCGGGCGATCAACATCCACCACAGCTTCCTGCCGTCGTTCATCGGCGCGAAGCCGTACCACCAGGCACACACCCGCGGCGTGAAGCTGGTCGGCGCGACCTGCCACTACGTGACGGCGGACCTCGACGCGGGCCCGATCATCGAGCAGGACGTGATCCGCGTCGACCACGGCGACTCGGTCGAGGACATGGTCCGCAAGGGCCGCGACATCGAGAAGGTCACGCTGGCGCGCGGCCTCCGGTGGCACCTGGAGAACCGCGTGCTGGTGCACGGCAACCGGACCGTGGTGTTCTGATCCGGTTGCCGTGCCCGCGCGTCACGCGCCGATCGTCGACGCGTCGATGACGAACCGGTAGCGCACGTCGGAGTTCTCGACGCGCTCGTAGGCCTCGTTGACCTTGTCGGCCGAGATCGTCTCGATCTCCGCGCCGATGCCGTGCTCCGCGCAGAAGTCCAGCATCTCCTGGGTCTCGGCGATGCCGCCGATCATCGAGCCGGCCAGCACTTTGTTGCCGCCGAGCAGCGAGAAGGCGTTGTAGGCCAGCGGCTCGCCGGGCGCGCCGACGTTCACCATCGCGCCGCCGACCCGCAGCAGGCCGAGGTAGGCGTCCACCGGCAGCTTGGCCGACACGGTGTTGAGGATGATGTCGAACTTGCCCTTGAGCGTGTCGAAGGTCGCCTCGTCGCTGGTCGCGTAGTACTCGGACGCGCCGAGCTTCAGGCCGTCTTCCTGCTTCTTGAGGCTCTGGCTCAGCACGGTCACCTCGGCGCCCATGGCGGCGGCGATCTTGACGCCCATGTGGCCGAGCCCGCCGAGGCCGATCACGGCGACCTTCTTGCCCGGGCCGGCACCCCAGTGGTGCAGCGGCGAGTAGGTGGTGATGCCCGCGCACAGCAGCGGCGCGGCGATGTCGAGGTCGATGCCCTCGGGGATGCGGCAGACGAAGGCGTCCTTCACCACGATCTGGTTGCTGTAGCCGCCGTAGGTGTTCTCGCCGTCGAAACCGACGCCGTTGTAGGTCTGGACGTTGCCCTTGACGCAGAACTGCTCGGTGCCGGCCCGGCAGTATTCGCACTCGCCGCAGGAGTCGACCATGCAGCCGACGCCGACGCGGTCGCCGACCTGGTACTTCGTGACGTCCGAGCCGACCGCGGCGACCACGCCGGCGATCTCGTGGCCCGGGACCATCGGGAAGATCGCCTGGCCCCAGTCCTCCTTGGCCTGGTGGATGTCGCTGTGGCAGATGCCGGCGTAGGCGATGTCGATCAGCACGTCGCCGGGACGCAGGTCACGGCGCTCGATCGTGGTCGGCGCCAGCGGCGCGCCCGGCGCCGGAGCGGCGATGGCGTGCGTGGTCGTGCTCATGGAACCCTCCAAGTTCAAGTACCGTCGTCCTCGTAAGAGGTCTCTTACACCTCTACGTAAGAGGGCTCTTACATATTTCGAACGGGAGATGTGATCCGGGTCATGGGCGGCAAGTACCACCACGGCGACCTCCGCGGCGAGCTCGTGCGCGTCTCGCTCGACCTGATCGCCGAGCAGGGCTGGGCGGGCTTCTCGGTCGCGGAAGTCGCGCGGCGGGCGAAGGTCAGCCCCGGCGCGCCCTACCGGCACTTCGCTTCCCGCGAGAGCCTGCTGGCCGAGGTCGCGGGCAACGTCGCCTGCCAGCTCGCCGACCGCGTCACCGCGGCGGCCGGCGAGCACGAAGACCCGGTGGACGCCCTGGCCGCGGCGGCGGGCGCGTACACGCGGTACGTCATCGAGCGCCGGGCCGGGATGAACGTGATCTACGCCGACGGCCTCCACGGCCCGCAGCACACCGGCCTCCACGAGCAGACCCGGCGGCTGACCGACGAGTTCCTGCTGCGCTGCCTGGCCGTCGCCCCGGACCCGGCGACCGCGCTGGAACTGATGGAGCAGCTGTTCACCCAGGCGCACGGCTACGGCACGTTCCAGCTCGACGGCGTCTTCGTGAAGCACGGCTATTCGACGGACCTGGTGGTGCGCAAGTCCGAGGAGGCCGCGCGCGCCGCCATCGTGGGCCGGATCGTCGGTGGTGCGCGCTAGCTTGGGCGCATGGGGATCATCGACTCACACGAGGCACTGCGCGAAGTGATCGGCGAGGCCGCCGAGCTGACGCAGCAAAAGGTCATCGACCGGATCGACGAGCACGCGCGCACCCTGATCGCGCACTCGCCGTTCGTGCTGCTGGCCACGTCGGCGCCGGACGGCAGCTGCGACGTCTCCCCGCGCGGCGACCCGGCGGGTTCGGTGCTGGTGCTCGACGACCGGACGCTGGCCCTCGCGGACCGGCCGGGCAACAAGCTGATCGACAGCTTCCGGAACATCGTCGACAACCCGCACGCCGGACTGCTGTTCCTGATCCCGGGCATGAACGAGACGCTCCGGGTCAACGGCCGCGCGAGGCTGGTGGCGGACGAGCCGTTCTTCGACGAGCTGGTCGTCCAGGGGAAACGGCCGAAGCTCGCGGTGGTCGTCGAGGTCGAAGAGCTGTACATGCACTGCGCGAAGGCGTTCCTGCGGTCTTCGCTGTGGCAGCCGGAGACCTGGCCGGACCGTTCGACGCTGCCGTCGATGGGCACCATCATGCGCGACCAGCTGTCCCTGCCGATCGCGGCCGGAGAACTGGACGAGCGGCTCAACGAACGGGCCCTGAACCAGCAATACTGATCGGATGCTGTGCGTCTTCGACGTCAACGAGACCCTGCTCGACCTGGCCGCGATGGATCCCCTGATCGGCGGGCCCGAGCTGCGGCGCGAGTGGTTCGGGCTGGCCATCCACACCGTCCTGACCGTGACGGCGACCGGCGGCTACCGCGACTTCGCGGGCATCGCCGGTGACGCCGCGATCGAGGTCGCGGCCCGGCACGGGCGGGAGGTCGACCTCGCGCGGGTCGGCGCCGGGCTGCGCAGCCTCCCGGCCCACCCGGACGTCGAGCCGGGCCTGGTGCGGCTGCGCGAGCGGGGCCACACCGTCGTCGCGCTGACGAACTCGCCGCTCGCCACCGCCGAGGCGCAGCTGCAGAACGCCGGGCTGGCGCCGCTGCTCGACCGGATCTTCTCCGCCGAGCAGGTGGGCCGGCTCAAGCCGGCGCCGGAGCCGTACCGGCAGGTCACGGCCGCCTACCCCGGGCAGCACGCGGTCATGATCGCCGCGCACGACTGGGACATCGCGGGCGCCCAGGCGGCGGGGCTCGGGACGGCGTTGCTCACCCGTCCCGGCGTCCACCCGCTGCCCGGTTCGCCCGCGCCCACCTACACCGCGTCGACGCTGCCGGAGCTGGCCGAACTGCTCTAGCCGGCGATCCGGACCAGCATCTTGCCGGTGTTGGCGCCCGACAGCAGGCCGAGGAACGCCTCGGGCGCGTTGCGGATGCCGTCGACGAAGGTCTCCGAGTACTTGATCTCGCCGGAGCTCACCAGCGGCGCGACCTCGGTGACGAACTGCTGCTGCAGGTGCCAGTGGTCGATCACCAGCAGGCCGCGGATGGTGAGCCGCTTGGCGATGACCTGCGCGAGGTTGCGCGGCGCCGGCGTCGGCTCGGTCGCGTTGTACGTGGAGATCATCCCGCAGATGGCGATCCGGCCGTGCAGGGTGATCGCGTCGATCGCGGCTTCGAGGTGCTCGCCGCCGACGTTGTCGAAGTAGACGTCGATGCCTTCCGGCGCCGCCTGGTGCAGCTGCTCGGCGACCGGGCCGTCCTTGTAGTTGAAGGCGGCGTCGAAGCCGAGGTCGTCGATCAGGTGCCGGACCTTCTCCGCCGAGCCCGCCGAGCCGATGACGCGCTTGGCGCCCTTCAGCTTCGCGAGCTGCCCGACCAGCGAGCCGACCGCCCCGGCCGCGCCGGAGACGAACACGGTGTCGCCCGGCTTGAACTCGGCCGACTCCAGCAGGCCCGCGTACGCGGTGAGGCCCGGCATGCCGAGCACGCCGAGGTACGTCGACAGCGGCGCCGTGGCCCCGTCGACCTTGACGTACCGGCCCGCGTCGAGCACGGCGTGGGTGCGCCAGCCGGCCTGGTGCAGGACGTGGTCGCCCACCTTGACGTCGTCGACGTTCGACTCGACGACCTCGCCGACCGCGCCGCCGGACATGACCTCGCCGACCTGGAACGGCGGCGCGTAGGACTTCACATCCTTCATCCGGCCGCGCATCGCCGGGTCGACGCTCATCACCAGGTTGCGCACCAGGATCTGGCCGTCGCCCGGCGTCGGCACCTCGGTGTCGACGATCTCGAAGTTGTCGTGCGTCGGCACGCCTTCCGGACGCGAAGCCAGCCGGATTTCGGTCGCCGTGGTCATCGTCGGATCTCCTCCAAGTCTCGAAGCGGGGCAGTCGCCCCGGATTCCACCCGATGCAACCAGCTAACCGGGGCGCAGATTCCGATTGTGAGGCGTCACACGATCTCGGCGAGCTTCTCGAGCACGCCGTCGTAGATCTTCTTGAGCCCGCCGGGCGCGAACGTCTTCTCGAAGAAGCCGCCGATGCCACCGGCCCCGTCCCAGGTGGTCTCGATCTTCACGACGCTGCGTTCACCCGCTTCGGTGACCGTCCACGTGGTGACCATGCTGGAGTTCGCGTCGGTCTCGACCAGCGTCCCCGGCCGCGGCTCGGTGACCGTCGCCTTGACGTCGCGGACGCGCTTGGAGGTCGCCTGCAGCTTCCAGCCGGCCTTGGTCCCGGCGCCGACACCGCCCTCGGTGACCTGGTAGTCGCGATAGTGCTCGGTGAGCAGCTTCGGCCGCGTCTCGGCGTAGTCGGCGACGAGCGCGCGGACCTTGTCGGCCGGGGCGTCGATGGTGCGCTCCGCGGTGGCCGTGACCTTTCCCATTTCACTCCTTCTCCCGGCGTACGAATCAGGGTCCACGATTTCACCGCGCACCGCACCCGCGGCGGGCGCCCTCGGACGTCCCAGATAGTGAGCGGCGGAAGTCCGCTCTGGACAGCCGTTTTCGCAGGTCAGAGCGCCGCATCCGACGCGAAAAGTGGCGTAACACGGTGTTAACGTCCGCTGGCCATCCTCGCCGCCATGCCCACCACACCCCGGCGGACGAGGTCCGACAGCGCCCGGCAGGTCGCCGACCTGCTGCGTCGTCAGGTGCTGGCCGAGGAGGCGCTGCCGTGCGAGGAGGACCTCACGGTGGAGTTCTCCGCGACCCGCAACACCGTGCGGGAGGCCCTCGCGCTCCTGCGCGACGACGGCCTGATCGCCCGCCAGCCCGGTGTCGGCACGGTCGTCGTCGGCCACAAGTACCCGCACGGGCTCAACCGGCTGGCCGGCCTCGCCGAGGTACGGTGGCCGCGCTGGCCGTCGACCCGGACCTGCTGGTGCGCGCGGCCGCGCTGACCGCGGCCGCCGACCTCGGCTGTGGCGGCGACCTGGCGCGGTTGGCCTTCGCGGCACTCGCCGACCCGGCGTGGCAGGTCCGCCGGGGTGCGGCGACGGCGCTGGGTGCGCTGGCCGAGCCGTCCGAGCAGCTGCTCGAAGCGCTGGAGGACGAGCACCCGAACGTCCGCCGGGCGGCGGTGCAGGCCCTGGGCAAGTGGGCTGACCGGCCACCGGTGGCGGCGCGGTTGCGGGCGCGGCGCGGCGACTCGGACGCCGACGTCCGCGCGTACACGCGGATGGCCCTCGGCGGTTAGGCTCCGGGCATGGGTTCGGGAGCGCACCGCCGGTCGACCGTGGCGGTGAAGGACGCGCTGCGGGAGCTGCGCAACCAGCTCGCGCTGCTGAACCACCAGGTCAGCGCCCAGCTGGCGCTCAAGGACGTCGACCTGGAGTGCCTGGAGCTGATCGCCCGGCACGGCCCGCTCAGCCCGAGCGCGCTCGCCCGCCGCGCCGGGCTGCACCCGGCGACGCTGACCGGCATCCTCGACCGGCTGCAGAAGGGCGGCTGGATCGTCCGCGAGCGCGACCCCGAGGCGGCCGACCGGCGCTCGGTCGCGGTCCGCGCGGTCCGCGGCCGCAACGGGGAACTGTTCCGGCTGTACGCGGGGATGAACACCGCGATGGACGACCTCTGCGCCGGCTACAGCGAGGACGAGCTGGCGCTGATCGCCGGGTTCCTGCGCCGCGCGACGTCGGCGGGCCAGGACGCGACCGGGGCGCTGACCGGGGGCTGAGCAGCGGTTTCTGTGCTGTACTCGGGGGCATGTGGCAGTCAGGCGACGCTTACGAGGCCTACATCGGACGGTGGAGCCGCCGGATCGCGGCGACGTTCGTCCGGCAGCTCGGCGCCCCGGCGAGCCGCCGCTGGCTCGACGTCGGCTGCGGCACGGGCGCGCTGACCTCGGAGGTGCTGAGGGCGGCCGACCCCGCGGAGGTCGTCGGCGTGGACCCGTCCGAGGGCTTCCTGAAGACGGCTCGTGAGAGCGTGACCGACCCGCGGGCGTCGTTCGAGGTCGCCGACGCGCGCTCGCTGCCGTTCCCGGACGACCGCTTCGACGTGGTGGTGTCGGGCCTGGTGCTGAACTTCGTCCCGGAGCCGGACCGCGCGGCGGCGGAGATCGCGCGCGTGACCGCGCCGGGTGGACTGGCCGCGGTGTACCTGTGGGACCTCGCCGAGGGCATGCAGCTGATCCGCCGCTTCTGGGACGCGGCGGCCGAGCTCGACCCCACGACGGTCGCCGAGGTGGACGAGGGCCGCAAGCACACGTTGTGCCGCCCGGAGCCGCTGGGCCGCTTGTGGACGGACGCGGGGTTCACGGCGGTGTCGGTCGGCGAGATCACGATCCCGACGGTGTTCGCCGACTTCGCCGACTACTGGCACCCGTTCCTCGGCGCACAGGGCCCGGCGCCGTCGTACCTGACCACGTTGCCGGAGCCCCACCGCGACCGCCTCCGCGAGCTCCTGCGCGACCGCCTGCCGACCGAATCCGACGGCTCGATCCCGCTGACGGCCCGTGCGTGGGTCGTCAGCGGGACCGCGTGAGAGCCCGGCCACCCGGCTTGACCCCGGCCACCCGGCTCGACCCCGGCCATCCGGCTTGACCGCCGACCACCCGGCCACCCGGCGCGGGCGGCCGGCGGGCCCGTGCGGGCGGCCGGCGGGCCCGTGCGGGCGGCCGGCGGCCCGGGTGCGGGTGGCCGGCGGCCCGGGTGCGGGTGGCCGGCGGTTCCGGCGTCAGAGGCCGGCCTGCGCCAGCCAGTCCTTGGCGACGTCCGCCGCCTTCTCGCCGTCGGAGTCCACGCGCTTGTTCAGGTCGCGCATGATGTCCGTGGTCAGCTTCGCGCTCACCGCGTTCACGGCGGTCGCGAAGTCGGCACCGCGCTCGTCGAGGACCTTCTTGTTCACCGCGGGCACGACGTTCTCGGTCGGCACGATGTTGAGGTCGTCCTTGAGCACGGTGTAGGCCGGGTCGCCGGTCAGCGGGCTGACCGAGTCGACCGGGATGACCGTGACGGCCCCGGACTTGAGCTGCTGGACGCGCGGGCCGGCTTCCTGGATGGTCTGGAAGCTGATGTTGGTCAGCTTGTAGACGTCGGTGAAGCCCTTGAAGCACGGAAGGCGCTTCTCGCACTCCGGCGGCCCGGCCATGACGACCTTGTCGAGCTTCTTCAGGTCGCTGATCGACGCGATGCCCTTGTCCTTGGCCACGTCGGACTTGACGATGTAGGTGTTCTTGTCCTCGGCCGGCGCGAAGTTCAGCAGCCCGACGCCGCTGGGCTCGAACAGCTTCGCCAGCTGCTCGTGCTCCTCCTGCGCGGTCTTGCCGGCCTCCTGGCCGAAGCCGGTGGTGATCGCCGCACCCTGGTATTCCGGGATGAACTGCAGCTCACCGGACTTCAGCGACGGGTAGATCAGCTCCCGCGACCCGAGGTTCAGCTTCCGCGTCACCGGGTAGCCCTTCGCCTCCAGCGCCTGCGCGTAGATCTCGGCGAGGATCTGGCTGTCGGTGAAGTTGAAGGACGCGACGACGATCGGCGCGCCACCCTTGCTCTGCGCGGCGGGCTTGTCACCGCTGTCGCTGCCGCCACAGGCGGCCAAACCGAGCGTCGCCGCGACGGCCACCGCCACCACGGACGCGTTCCGGAACCAGCGCACGAATCCCCACTCCCTCGT
The DNA here is from genome assembly GCF_053601215.1 of Amycolatopsis sp. NPDC004772. Lineage (NCBI taxonomy): Bacteria > Bacillati > Actinomycetota > Actinomycetes > Pseudonocardiales > Pseudonocardiaceae > Amycolatopsis > Amycolatopsis sp. NPDC004772. Next base: position 7,659 of record NZ_JBSGBK010000125.1, on the reverse strand, counting down.
CACTCGAACAGACGAAAGGACCCTAGTCCTGACCTCCGACAAGAATCCACATCGTGGGAGAAAGCACCCGATATTCCCACTCCGCGGAATATTTGGGCCCGATCGGGGTAGGGTCGGCCGGTGCACGTGACCACGGTGACGCCGCTGGCCGCCGACAGCGAGCCTCCGATCTTCCAGTGGAAGTGGGTGGACCGCAACGCGGACGACATCGTCCAGCGCCTCGTCGAGCACGTTTCGCTGACCGGCGCCGCCCTCGGCATCGGCCTGGTGGTGTCGATCGGGCTCGCCGTCGTGTCGCTGCGTTTCCGCTGGTCGTACCCGGTGATCCTCGGCACGGCGGGCGCGTTGTACGTGATCCCGAGCCTGGGTGCGTTCGCAGTCCTGGTGCCGTTCTTCGGGCTGACGTTCGTGTCAGCGATGATCCCGCTCGCGACGTACACGCTCCTCATCCTGGTCCGCAACATCGTGACCGGCGTCGACCAGGTGCCCAACGAGGTCCGCGAAGCGGCGGTTGGCATGGGGTACACGCGCGGCAGGCTGCTCTGGCAGATCGAACTGCCCCTCGCCCTCCCGGTGGTGATCGCCGGCCTCCGGGTCGCGGCGGTGACGACGATCGGCCTGGTGACAGTCACGTCGATGCTCGGCCTCGGCGGCCTGGGGTACTTCATCCGAGCGGGCATCCAGACGGCGACCCCGAACCCGACGGAGATCATTGTCGGCGTGGTCCTGTCGGTCGCCCTGGCGGTGGTGGTCGACCTGGTCCTCTGGCTCAGCGAGCGCGTGCTGGCGCCTTGGTCGCGGAAGGTGCGGACGCGATGAGCTTTTTCGACCAGCTGAACGCGTGGCTCGCGGACCCCAACCGCTGGAGCTGGACGGACAAGGCCGGCGTCCCGTACCGCACGCTGGAGCACCTGAGGTTTTCGTTGCTGGCCCTGGCGATCGCGGCGGCGCTGACCATCCCGGCGGCGCTCTGGCTGGCGCATTACCGCCGCGGCGCGTTCCTCGCGAGCAGCGCGGTGAACATCGGCCGGGCGATCCCGAGTTTCGGGCTGATCATCCTGTTCTGGTTCTTGGCGAGCCGCTGGGAGCTGGACACGGCGTTCTGGCCGTTGCTGCTCGCGTTGGTCGCGTTGGCGATGCCACCGTTGTTCACGAACACGTACGCGGGCGTCGTGACCTTGGAGCAGGAGACGATCGACGCGGCCCGCGGAACGGGCCACCGCGAGTGGCAGATCATGGCCCGCCTCGAGCTCCCGCTGGCCTCCCCGGTGATCCTGGCGGGCGCACGCGTGGCCTTCCTCCAGCTGATCGCCACAGTGGCCATCGGAGCAATCGTCAACGACGGCGGAGGCCTGGGCCGCTACATAGTCGACGGCTTCGCGCTGGGCGCCCAGGGCTACGGAGCCATCTTCGCGGGCGGCCTGGCCGCGGTGATCCTGGCGCTGCTGTGCGACGGAGCGTTCGCCCTGATCACCCGCTTGGCCACCCCGCGCGGCTTGGCGTTGCAAAACGCCCGCCGCGACTAGCCGACGGTCGCCGTCGCCCAGCTCGCAACACCGCCGCCCCCGCGCCGCCGGCTCGCGCCACCGCCCGGCCCGGCCCGCATCGCCGCCCAGCCCGCATTCCGGTGGCCCGACCTGCCGCCCGGCGGGTCCGCCCGGGATCGCCGCCGGTCCAGCCAGCGACGATCCCGGGCGAGCTTCCTTCATCCCCAGTACGTGAGGCTGCGGTTCCCATTACGGCCTGTCCCCGACGCAGCCCACGGACAGTTGTGTCACCCCAGCGGTTTTCCGGTCGGTGTCAGGGCTTCTCGAAGTGCTGGTAGTCGATCGGGGTGTCCCAGGAGCCGCCCCAGGTCCAGCCGCGGGAAGCGAAGGCCCGCTCGGTGACGTCGCCCGCGTGGATCATTCCGGGCGCGTGCTGCGTCCGGTCGACGTACGGTGCCCCGTTGGGCGGGTAGACCGTGCCGCTGCCGGAGATGTACGGGTTCTGGACGGTGTTGATGTCGATGGCACGCCCGTAGGAGTGGTTCGACCAAGCGGTGCCGCCGGTGATCGCCCGGCAGTTGAACGCCGAGGTGTTGTTGGCCGCCATGGAAGCGTCGTCGTCGGAGTTGTACTTCTCGACGGTCTCCATCCGCTCGATGGGGAACCGTCCGAAGTAGAGGTCACCGAAGACGCGGGCGACCTCGAACGCCCGATCGGCGTTGACGACCAGTTCGCCCCGGTGCACGGCACCGTCGAAGCCGAGGAAGCTCAGGTTGACCAGCCGCAGCTGGTCGGGACCGACCGGGCATCCTTCGTGCCAGCTGTTCCCGAGCCGCTCGGCGGAGACGGGCTCGATGACGGCGACATAGGGCGCAAGACCACTTCCGGCCGGCGCGGCGAGTTCCACGGTCTGGGTGCCGATGCCGGAGCCGGTGGCCGCCGATGCCGGCGCAACCACGGCGACGGCCGCGGAGAGCGTTAACGTGACGATGGCAAGAACTCTGGTTCTCAGATTCATGATCACTCGACGCCTTGCCCCGTTGACCGGCTGCACCCGAGTCGGATACGCCACAGCGGCTCAACCTTTTCGCGCCCCAGGCGACCGCGCGCGCACCCGCGCCACACCCGGCCGAGGCGTCAGGAACCGGCCCGCGGCGCACCACACCGCCATGCCGACAGGCACAACCAGGCCCGCTGGCAGCAGCCCGGCTCCGAGCGTGTCCGGCCAGGATCGCCGCGAAGCCCAGGAACTGCCTCGCCACGACCTTGACCGCACCACGGCGGCCGGCCGCTTGGCCGAAACACCGCGAGCAGCACCAGGTCGCCGACGTTCGTCACCGCGAAACATCGCCGCCGCACGCCCGAGCAGTCCGGCGTCCGCTTCCGATTCGACCACAGGCACGGTCATCCGGTTGTGTGGCAACGGTTACGTGCCACCGGTGGCCGGCCCGCTTCCGGCCGGTCGGTAAATCGGTTGGCGAGGGCCGGTGTGGCACCGGATGATGCTGCCCATGCCCGCCGTCACGCGCCGCGGTTACGCCGGTCCGGCCGACCTGCGGGCCATGCAGGACCTGGCCCAGCGGATCTGGTCGAAGTCGAGTTCGGTGCACGTCGGTGATCTCGCGTGGCAGCGGTTCCAGCACGCCGGCCGCGAAGCCGAATGGCCGACCGTACTGTGGGAAGCGGGTGGCGAAGTCGTCGCGTGGGGCTGGATTTCGCTACCCGGTGAACTCGCGCTGCTCGTGGGTCCGGCGCGCCCCGGACTCGCGCCCGAGGTGCTCGCCTGGTTCGAAGACACCGCCTCCGCGGCCGAGCTCGCTGTCACCGTGCTCGACGCCGAGAAGCATGTTGTCGCCGCCTTGGAGCGTTGCGGTTACGCGCTTCAGGAAAGTCCTGTGTTCCAGTCGTATATGTCTCGCCTCCTTGTGGATCTGCCCGAGCCGGTCGTGCCCGCCGGCTTCACGCTCCGGCCGGTCGGCGCGGACGATCTGGACCGCCGCGTGGCCGTGCACCGCACGGTCTGGCACCCGTCGAGGGTGACCGGACCGAGCTATCGGACCGTCATGGCCGCCTGGCCCTACCGGGCCGGGCTGGACTGGGTCGCCGAAGCACCCGACGGCCGGTTCGCCGCCCAGTGCCTGATCTGGCTCGACGACCGCAATGCCGTCGGCGAGCTGGAGCCCGTCGGAACCTTGCCGGAGTTCCGTCGCACCGGGCTTGCCCGCGCGGTGTGCCTCGCCGCGCTGCACGCGGCCCACCACGCCGGCGCTCGCGAAGCCGTCGTGTATCCGGTGATCAACCATCCGAAGTCCGTGGGCGCCCTCCCTCTGTATCGCGCTCTGGGCTTCCGCCCCTATGCCCGCACCCTCACCTTCACGCGGACCCGCCGTCGTATCCCTCCTTCCCCGGGGCCCGCGTCCCCGGAGGGCGCTCACGAACGAACGTAGCGCGCCGCCCCCGCCGGATGTCCGATTCGGCAGCGCACGGAGGGTGGTTGTCCACAGGTCGCCGCAATTGTGGATAGTTCCGTGGATTTCGTTGTCGGAGCGGCAAAATCGTCGGCGTCGCGCGATAGAGTTGAGACGGGGGGACCCCCCGGGCGCGGCGTCGTGCGGCGAGACGGCGAGTCCACCCGCTCAGCGACGGCTCGCCCGAGCGAAGCCTGGCTCAGCGACGGCTCGCCCGAGCAAAGCCCGGACTCAAGCGAGCCTCGCCCGAGCAAAGCCCGGACTCAAGCGAGCCTCGTCCGAGCGAAGCCGGACTCAGGTGAGCGTCGCCAGGTCGTTGAAGAAAGCTTCCCGGCAAACCGCAATCAGACGCTCGACTTCCGGCCCCAGAGGCCGATCCTCGTCCACCGGCGGCACCACCGACCGCACCCACCCGTACGCCGCACGAACCCCCGGCGCACCCTCACCACCGGCCAAATACCGCGCCTGCGACACCGTGATCAGCTCGCAAGCCGTGATCGCGAAAAGATGCGAAGCCGCCGCACGCAATTGCTCCCCAGCCGCAGCCGCAAACGCTTGCACGTCCTCCTGACCGGCCGACGTGTCGATCGAACCCAACGTCGCCGGCGCCGCGAGCCGCCGGAGCGCGTGCAGTTCGCCGGCCGCTCGCTTGTGCAGCGGCACCAACCCCGCCCGCGGCCCCGGATCGGCCGTGAGCTGCGGTGGCAACCCGCTGAACCGCTCGTCCAGCAACCGGTGCGTCCGCTGCACCGAAACCTCCCCGAGGTGCACCAGCGCGGCCGTCACCGCGTCCATCCGCAACCCCAGGTCCACCGCGTGGTACGCCGTCCCCGGCACGAACGCGCCGTCGACGAACGAAGGCGAATCCCCCGGCATCGTTTCCCAGCGTCGGCGGGTTTCGTGCAATTCGCCGTTGACGCGGGAAGCGTGCGCCAACGCCCGCGGCGCGACCCGCACCGACAGCGGCGCCTGCACCACGCCGGGCCGCACCGGGCCACTGCCCACCAGCCCCGAAAGCTCGTGGAGCACCGCACTCAGGTGGTCGTCGCCGCCCGCCATGACCGGGGAAAACACGTCCCGGGGCGCGCCGAGGACGTCGATCGCCATGGCCGCCGTGAGCGTCTGCAGGTCGATGAGTTGCTGGGTTTCCGTCCAGCCACGCGCGGAGTGCATCACCGCCAGCGGAGAACCCTGAAGCAGCGAAGCGCCTTCCTTGGGCCTGAGAACATAAGGCGCCGCACCACGCGCCGCGAGCGCCGAAGCGGCCGGCACTTCGACGCCGTCCTCCAAGACCGTGCCGATGCCGAGGAACGTCTGGAACGCGTGGGACAGCGCGATGATCTCGCCCGAACTGCCGAGCCCGGAGCGCGGGACCGCCGGCGTGAAGCCGTCGTTCAAGCGGTCCACCAGGAACTGCACCAGCTCGGCGCTCACCCCCGACCACGGCCGCAGGAAGTCGCGCAGCCGGACGACCAGCAGCGCGCGGACGTCTTCGGGCGGCAGCCACGGCGGACCGCCCACAGCGCGGCCGATCAGCAGGTTCCGCTGGTGCTCGGCCTGCTGGCCCGCGTCGAGCGCCACCCCCGCGAGCCGGCCCATCCCCGTGGTGACCCCATAGACCGGCCCGGACCGGTCCGCGAGGGCTGTCAAGACCTCGTTCCGGCGCTGCCGCAGGGCTTCTACCAGCGGTTTGTCCAAAACCAGCCGTTCACTGTCGGCGAACGCACTGTCGGAGACGATCATCGGTAGGGCAGCATGGTGCCGACGCCGGAAGCCTCGGCACGGGTGAGGATCAGGTTCGCCACCGCGACGTCCGTTGTGGACAGTCCGCGGTGCCAGAACAGGATCCGTTCGGCGTCGTGCTCGCGGCCTGGCTTCTTCCCGGCCACGATGTCGCCGATCTCGGCGTGGACGTTGTCCTCGGTGAGGAGGCCGGCGTTGAGCTGCGGGCGCAGGGCGCCGAACCGCGGGTTGCCGGACCGCGATTCGCGCCAGTCGTCGACGACGACCTTGTCGACGTCGTCGAGCAGCGTGAGCTCGAGCGCGCTGATCGTGCCGTAGGGCACCAGGAAGGTGCCCGGCCGGAGGAACTCGCGGCGCACCAGCGCCTCGGGCTCGACCAGCCGGGAGGCCTCGACCTGGATGTCCGCGCCGTCCAGGGTCTCCTCGGCCGTGGCGCAGACGCGGACGTTCTTGCCGAGCCGCTCGGACAGCCGGCGGCCGAAGTCCTCGCGTGACTCCGGGCGCTTGCTGGTCACGCGGATCTCGGCGAAGTCGAACAAGGAGTCCAGGAGCACGACGTTCCACCAGGCGGTACCGCGGGCGCCGATGTGCCCGAGCACCCGTGCATCCGGGCGGGCCAGGTACTTCGCGCCGACGGCGGTCATCGCGCCGGTGCGGGCCTCGGTGATCATCGTGCCGTCGACGATGGCCCGCGGCATGCCGGTGTCCGGGTCGAGCAACAGGATCAACGCCATTTCCGAAGGGAGGCCCCGTTCGAAATTCCCCACGAAGTCACCGACGACCTTCACGCCGCTGACCTGCTTCGCGGACAGGTGACCGCGAAGGATGTTGAAGTGGCCCTTGCCGCCGTTGTCCGGCACGAGGTGCGTACGCGGTTCGAACACGACCTGGCCGCGGCCGTGGTCGGCGAGCACCTCCTCGACCGCGCCGACGATTTCGGCGTCCGTGATGCCGAGCGCGTCGATGTCGGCACCGGTCAGGTACCGGAGCCAGACGGACGTCACCGGGCGAGGTCCTCGATGACCTCCGCGCCGGGCAGGGCGGCCAGCGCGGCGCCGGAGATCAGCAGCTTGCTGCCGCGGATCCCGCTGCCGATGACGAGCTCGGGTGCCTCGGCGACGCGGCGGTCGAGCAGGATGGGCCATTCGGCGGGCAGGCCGACCGGCGTGATGCCGCCGTACTCCATCCCGGTCAGCGAGACGGCTTCGTCCATCGGCGCGAACGACGCCTTGCGGACGTCGAGGCGGCGCTTGATCACGCCGTTGACGTCGGCGCGGGTCGTCGCGAGCACGAGCGCGGCCGCGAAGCGGACTTCGCCCGCGCGCTTGCCGGCGACGACGACGCAGTTCGCGGACGCCTCGAGCGGCGAGCCGTAGGCCTCGCAGAAGGCGGCGGTGTCGGCGAGCGACGGGTCGATCTCCGCGACACCGACGGCGTCCGGGTCGGCGAGCGCGGCGAGGGCTTTGGCCACGGGCTCGGCGAGCAGTTCAGTACGCGAGGAGGCGGGAACGACGGTGAGGCTCCCGGCGATGGTCCAGGTCACCACCCCAGGGTAGCTACCAGCTGGAGCCGCCGCGCTGGACCTCGATCAGCTTCGGGCGCACGTCCACGATGTAGACCAGCGCCGCGGCCATCGCGGGCACGTAGAAGATCATTCCCGGGCCCATCACGGGGAACAGCACCATGGCGAGTGTCGCGCCGCCGGTGATCAGCATCCAGATGGGCTTGGTCTTGCGGTCGGCCGCGGAATAGGCGTCGGCGCGCTGGAGCAGCGCGTGCACGAAGGCGAAGAGCCCGACCAGCGCGCTGCCCCAGTGGATGACATTGAGGATCCAGATGGCGACTAGCACAGCGACAGCTTACGGCAAACCACCCGAACGACCCCGGCCCCGGCCCCCCCGGGGCGGGGGGGGGGGCGGGGGGTGAAAGCGAAGGAACAATTTTGTCTTATGCCCCGCCCG
>NZ_JBSGBK010000124.1:0-18052 GCF_053601215.1 Amycolatopsis sp. NPDC004772 | reverse complement strand
TTAACACTCTTTCCCTCCCCGCCGCTCTTCCGATCTCGCGCACCCTGGCCGCCCACCGGGCCCGGCGGCACGAACAGCGCGGCCGCCACCACCAGCTCGGCCAGGCCGGTCCCGCCGAGCACGATCCGGACGGCCGCCGGCCGCCGGGGCTCCGGGCCGAGCACCGCACCCCGGGCGGCCCGCGAGTTCTGCACGGCGACCGCGACCACGAGGACAGGGGCGGCGAAGTACAGCGCGGCCCAGGCGGCGAACGAGACGTGGCCGTGGGTGAACCGGTCCCAGTGCAGCACCGTCGTGACGCCGAGCAGGGACGCGAACAGCGCGACCGGGATGACGAAGGCCGCCAGAAGAAACGGCACGATCAGCAGAGCGAGCGCCCGGATCGCGGGCCGGACGCGGTCATCGGCGGCGGCGTCCACCGGGGAGGGCGTGCGGATCGAACGGAGCAACGCCCCGCGCCGAAGTGCCCCAGCCGGGTCGGCGATCACCCCTTGAGGCGGGGGAACAGGTTCTCGCCGTTGCCGCGGTCGATCGCTGCTCGCAGGTTGTCGTCGAGGGGGTACTTCTCGTACGTCCTGTTCAGGAACGACACCGCCGGCGGTGGGGCGAACGGGAAGTCGCTGCCGTAGGTGATGTGGTCCGGGTCGGCCACTTCCAGCAGGCTCGGCAGGGCCGCCGGGGACGCCGACAGCGCGAGGTCGTAGTAGAACTGGCGGAGCACGGCCAGCTGCTTGGGCACCTGGTGCTTCTGGTCGAGCAGCGCCCACGCCTGCTGCGCCTTGTTCTTGGTGTTCAGCATCGTCAGCAGGATGCGGTAGGAGATGTAGGGCACGAACCCGCCGGCGTGGGCGAGGATGAACTTGATCCCCGGGTACTCCGCCAGCGAACCCGACAGGATGAGGCTGATCGCCGTGCGGGTGGTGTCGAGCAGGAAGTCCGCGGTGAACGTCGGGATGCCGGGCACCTCCGGGGCGGGCAGCTCACCGGGGTGGACGAACACCGCCACCTGCCGGTCGTGCAGGAACTGCAGCAGGGGCGCGAAGCCGGGGTCGCCGAGGTAGCGGCCGTCGTTGTTGGCCAGCAGCACGATCCCGTCGGCGTGCAGGACGTCGAGGGCGTACTCGGCTTCGGCGAGCGCGCCCTCGACGTCGGGCAGCGTCAAGGTGGCGAAGAACCCGAAGCGGTCCGGGCGATCCGCGACCACGGAGGCGGTGTACTCGTTGACGTCCCGGGCCCAGCGGCGCGCCTCCGCGACGTCACCGAAGTACACGCCGGGCGTCGACAGCGACAGGATGCCGGTGGCGATCCCGTGACCGTCCATGAACTTCAGCGCGGCCGACGGCGACCAGGCCGGCAGGTCGACGCCGCCGGGCCGGAGGCCCTTTTCGTGCATCCACTTCGCGTACGCGGGCGGGACCAGGTGCTGATGGGTGTCGATGCGGTGGGCGCGGCTCATGCGAAATCTCCCTTTCCGGTGACCGGGGTGAGGGGGAGGCGGACGTTCCTGGCGGACAGGTAGCGGCGGCGGTCGGTGACCACGATGGACACGAGGGTGCCGACGAGGAGCCAGGCGCCGAGCTGGGCGACGCCGGTGGTGAGGCCCGTGCCGTCAGTGGCAGTGGCGCGCAACGCCAGCACCGCGCCGTGGGTGGGCAGGTAGTCCGCGATGGCGTAGAGCGGCCCGGGCAGGGTGGAGACGATGCCGGTCGCTCCGGCCAGGACGAGGACGGCCAGGGACGCGAGCCGCCCGGCGCGGCCGAAGATCGCCGTGACGGCCTGGTTGAGGGCGACGAACGCCGACGCGGCCAGCAGCGCGATCAGCAGGAACCCGATGCTGCCCGCGAACCCGAGCTTCAGCACGGGGACGGCGATGGCGGTGATGGCGACCGCCGCGAGCGCGGCCGCGGTCGCCCCGGGCAGGGCGGCGCGCAGGATGATGCGCCAGGTGGGTTCCCGGGCGGTGAGCACGGCGTCCGGCACGGCCCGGGTGACGAGGTAGGTGGCCAGCGCCAGCGCCCACAGGGCCAGCGCCGCGAACAACGTCAGCGCCAGGGTGCCGACCGGGGTGCCGTCGGTCGTCGCGGTGCTCGGGTCGGCGGCGACGGTCTTCAGGTGCGCGCGCTCGGCGTCGGTGTACGACGGCACCTGGTCACGGCCCTGGTCGAGCTGACCCGCGAGCTCGTGCGCGCCGGAATCGACCTTGGTGACACCGTCCTTCAGCTGCCCGGCCCCCGAAGCGAGCTTCCGCGCACCCGAATCCGCTTGCCGGACGCCGGTGTCGAGCTGCCTCGCGCCACCGGCGGCGGACGCGATCCCGGCGGCCAGCTCCCGGGACTTCCCGGCCAGCTGAGCGGTGCCGTCGGCGACCTTGCGGGCGCCGGTTGCCAGAGCCTGGACGGAATCGCGCGTCTTGACGGCGTTGGCGCGGATGGCGGCCTTGACCCCGTCGATCTTTCCGGCGTCGGTGGTGAACCGGTCCGCGGCCTGCCGGAGCTCGCCGCAGAAGGCCGCGGTGCCGGTGCACTCTCCGGCCAGCCGGCGGAACTGCTGCGCGGCACTGCCGGCCGAGGGGACGGCGTCGATCGCGGCGATGATCCGGTTCGCCAGCGGCACGACAACGCCGGCGAGCTGCTCGTTGCCGTCCGCGACCTGGTCGGCACCGGCGGCCAGCTGCCGGGTCAGCGTGGGCAGCTGCGCGGTGTCCCGCTCGGCCTGGGTGAGCCCGGAGGCCAGTTTTCCGGAGCCGGTGGCGAGCTGCGCGGTCCCGTCCGCGAGCCGGTCGGCGCCGTCGGCCAGCTGTGCCGCGGCATCGGACAGCTGCCGGGTCCCGTCGGCGAGCTGTGCCGCGCCGTCCGCGGCCTTGCCGACCTGCTGGTGGAGGGTCGTGAAGCCGACGTACACATTGTCCAAATAGGTCTGGACGATCTGCTGGTTCAACGTCCGTTGCGTGGCTTGGGCGATGTGGTCGGCCAGGCCGGGGTCGGTGACGCCGGCGGCGTCGGACGTCCGCACCTGCAGCTGGGCCTGCCGGGCGTCGAGGGGTTTTCCGGTGGCGGCCGAGGTGGCGCGCGCGGAGAAGTCCTGCGGGATCGTCACCGTGGCGGCGTAGCTGCCGTCGGCCAGGCCGTCGGCAGCGTCGGCGGCGTCGGTGAGCACCCAGGTGTAGGCCGAGTCGCCGCTGTGGGTGAGGTCGCCGGCGAGCTGGCGGCCGAGCGGGATGGTCTGCCCGTTGACCTGCACCGGCTCGTCGTTGTTGACCACGGCTGCCTTCGCACTGCCGTGATTGGTGTTGGGCGTCCAGAACGCCCAGGTCAGCAGGCCCATGACGAGGATGGGGACGGCGATCAGGCCGGCCCACGTCCGCCAGGTCAGCGGTCCGGAGGCGAGGGCGCGGGCGGAGTCGGCGAACGGCTTGAGCATCAGGAGACCTCGGCGGGCTGGGCGGCGGTGAGGGCGTGCAGCCGGGTGTGCCGCCCGGGCAGCAGGTCCCGGATGCGCTCGGGGTCCTGGCAGGTCAGCACGAAGGTGGTGCGCCCCGGCTGGGCGAGCAGGGCGCGGACCCGGTCGCGGACATCGGTGCGCAGCACGAGGTCGACGTCGTCGACGACCACGAGCCCGGCGTCGCGGGCGGCGGCGATCTCCCGGGCCGGGTCCTCGGTGTCGCGGCAGGACACGACGGCGACGTCGCGGCGCAGGGCGTGGGTGTGCTGGGGCAGGACCCGGCCGAGCACCTTGAGGTCGCCGGTGAACTTCGTGACGCGCCCGGCGAGCGTGTACAGCAAGGCGGTCTTGCCGCACGCGCCCGCGCCGTGCAGCACAAGGAGTTCCCCGGGCCGCAGGTGGAGGTCGACGCCGTCGTAGACCGGACGGCCGCGGTCGTCCTCCAGCCGCAGCGCGCGGGCGCTGATCGGCTCGGTGCTGCCGGGCGCGGGCCAGTCGGCGAGCCGCAGCTCGTGCACCAGCGCGTCCCCTTCGGCGTCGAAGACCGGCAGGACGCGGTCGAGCTTCGGCGGCAGGCCCCAGGCGCGGCGGCCCAGCAGCGCCAGCACCGCGGGCACCAGGGTCATCCGCACGATGAAGGCGTCGACGAAGACGCCGACGGCGAGGCTGAACGCGATGGGTTTGATGGTGGCGCTGCCTTCGGGCACGAACGCGGCGAACACCGCGAACATGATCACCGCCGCCGCGACCACCACGCGCGAGGCGGACACGAACCCGGACTCGATCGCGTGGTGCGGATCCCCCGAGTGGACGTAGTCCTCGCGGATCCGCGAGACGAGGAACACTTCGTAGTCCATCGCGAGTCCGAAGAGGACCCCCATCAGGATGATCGGCAGGAAGCTGATCACGCTGCCGGTGTGGGTCACGCCGAGGGCGTCCGCGAAGTGGCCTTCCACGAACACGAACGACGTCGCCCCGAAGGCCGCGGCCACCGAAAGCAGGTAGCCGGCGGTGGCCTTGATCGGCACCCAGATCGAGCGGAACACCATGGCCAGCAGGATCAGCGAGAGCCCGACCACCAGGATCCCGAACGGCAGCAGGGCGCTGCCGAGCTGGGCGGAGACGTCGACGCCGACCGCGGTGATGCCGGTGACCGCGGTCTGCGTGCCGTAGGCGTCGCGGAAGTGCTGCTCCTGCCCCCGCAGCCGGGACACCAGGTCGTCGGTTTGCACGGAGTCCGGCGCGGTCGCCGGGACGACCTGGATGATGCCGGTGTCGCCCTTGGGGTTCGGGGTGGCCAGCGGGACCGAGGCCACGCCGGGCAGCCGCCGGATCTCGTCGGCGATCCGGTTCACCAGGCCGACCGGGTCGGTGCTGGTGATGATGTCCGCGGTGACGATCAGCGGGCCGTTGTAGCCGGGGCCGAAGTGCTCGCTGACGACCTCGTAGGTGTCACGCGCGGGGCTGCCGTGCTCCTCGGTGCCGTTGTCCGGCAACGCCAGCCGCAGCGACGCCGCGGGGAGCGCGCAGATCGCCAGCCCGGCGACCACGACCAGCACGGTGACCAGGGGCGCCTTCGTCGCGGTGCGCACCCACCAGCGGGCGACCTGCGGCTTCCGGCGGCGCCGCTTCGGTTTCGGGACGCGCGGCCGCAACCGCTTGCCCGCGAAGGACATCAGCGCGGGAACCAGGGTGACGGCGATGCCGACGGCGAGGGCGACCGCGACCGCGGCGGCGATGCCCATGGTGGTCAGGAACGGGATCCCGGCCACGGCCAGGCCGAGCAGGGCGATGACGACGGTGAGGCCGGCGAAGATGACCGCCGAGCCCGCGGTGGCGGTGGCGCGGGCGATCGACTCCTCGACGTCGAGCCCTTCGCCGAGCTGGTCGCGGTGGCGGGACAGCAGGAACAGGGCGTAGTCGATGCCGACGGCGAGGCCGATCATCACCGCCAGCATCGGCGCGGTCGACGAGATCGGCGTGACCAGGGTGGCCAGGTAGATCAGCCCCGCGGCGAAGCCGACCCCGAGGACGGCGGTCACCAGCGGCATCACCGCGGCGATCAGGGACCGGAACATCAGCACCAGCACGAGCAGCGCGATGACCAGGCCGATGCCCTCGGTGGGACTGAGCTTCGGCACCCGGTCGGAGAACGCGTCACCGCCGGTGTACACCTGCGTGCCGGTCTGCTTCGCGAGGTCGGCGGCGATCGCGGCGAGCTGTGTCCGGGTGGCCGGCTCGACGGCGGTGAGCTGCACCTTCAGCGGCACGGCGAGGAGCGCGGCCCGGCCGTCCCCCGACACCGCGCCGTGCACGTTCGCATCGAACGGGTTCACGACCGTGGCGACCTGGCCGACCCGCCCGATCCGGGTGACGGCTTCGGCCGCCGCGGCCCGGATCGGCGGGGTGTCGGCCTTCGCCCCGTCCCCGGCGACCAGCACCAGCTGCGCGGACGTGCCGCTGACCTCGGGGAAGACCCGGCCGAGGTGGTCGAGCGCGTCCTGCGACTCCGAGCCGGGGATGGCGAACGTGTCGTCGGTGCCGTGGTTGAACGCCAGCGCGGCGCCACCGGCCGCGGCCAGCACCACGACCCACAACGCGAGGACGAGCACGCGCGCCCGGGCGGCGGCCCGGCCGAGCCGGTAGAGGAACGACGACACAAGGACTCCTGACCACGGCGGATACGTCGTGTATCGTAATGCACGATGTATCCGATGCACAGTGCATCGCGTCACTCCTCCGAGTGCACCGGGGAAAGTAAGGTGACCGCATGACGACCAGCGGGACGAGCCTCGGGAGCCCCAAGGGCCTGACGCGCCGGCGCGCGGAGACCCGGCGGCGGGTCATCGAGGCGGCCTACGACGTCTTCACCGAACTGGGGATCCGGGACGCTCCGATCGAGCTGATCTGCGAGCGTGCGGGGTTCACCCGCGGCGCGTTCTACTCCAACTTCGCCAGCAAGGAGGAGTTGTTCCTGGCGGTCTACGAGGTGCAGATGCAGGAGCGCACCGAGCGGCTGCACGCCGCGGTCGCCGAGGCCGCCGCGACCGCCGATCCGGCGGCGCCCGACGTGGTCACGCGGGTGCTGCAGGACGCGAGCGTGCTGTTCATGGAGTCGCTGACCGCGGACGAGACGTGGTACCTGCTCAACGTCGAGTTCCGCGCCCAGGCCCTGCGCCAGGCCGAGCTGCGGGCCCCGACCGCGGCCGCCGAGCGCCGGTTCCACGACGCGCTCGCCGAGATCCTGCTCGACCTGCTCGGCCGGCTGGGCCTGCGGCTGACCGTGGAGCCCCGTAACGCCGTCGTCACCATGGTCCGGCTGTACGAGACGATGCTCGAACGGGCCATCCTGGACGAGCTGCCGAGCACGGCCGACAACCGCTACCTCACCGAGGTGCTGCCGCGTTTGCTGACCGCCTTGGTCACCCGGGCCGGCGATTCGACCTTTTCGAGTCCGGACAACGGGAATGACCACCGAACGTCGCATTGACGGCGGCGTCGCGGCCGGTACCTTATGGGAGCGCTCCCACAAGTCGGCGGCAGGAGTTTCCCATGGGCGTTCGACGACGACGTCACCTCGGGCCCGGACGGGCGAGCGGCGGTCTCCTGGCCGCTTTGCTGGCCGTACCGGCCATCGCCGCACCACCGGCCTCCGCCGCCGAACTCGGCCTGACGGTCGACGTGTCCGCCGCCCGGCATCCGATCAGCCCCGGCATCTACGGCCTCAACGGCGGCGATCCGGCGTTCAACGCCGAGATCGGCCAGACGGTCGCGCGCTGGGGCGGCAACGCCACCAGCCGCTACAACTTCAAGAACCGCACCTACAACACCGGCAGCGACTGGTACTTCGAGAACATCGTCGCCGACCAGGAGCACTCCGTCGAGGGCATGGTCGGGGCCAACCTCGGCCGCGGCATCAAGCCGGTCGTCACCGTGCCCCTGAGCGGCTGGGTGGCCAAGGACTCGCCGTCGGCCCACCCGTTCGCCTGCGGGTTCCCGGCGACCCGGTTCCCGCAGCAGGACGGCTTCGACCAGTGGGACCCCAACTGCGGCAACGGAAAGCTCGACCAGCAGAACCTGACCGGCGTTCCTTCCGACACGTCGATCCCGGTGGACGCGGCCTTCGACGGCGAAATGGTGTCGCACCTGGTGTCGCAGTTCGGCACGGCGGCCCAGGGTGGCGTGCCGATCTACGAACTCGACAACGAACCCGTGCTCTGGTCCAGCACGCACCGCGACGTCCACCCCGAGCCGGTGTCGAACGACGAGCTCGGCGGCAAGGGCACCGCGGCCGCCGCGGCGATCAAGGCCGCCGATCCGAGCGCGGCCGTCCTCGGCCCGTCCGGCTGGGGCTACTGCGAGTGGGTCGCGTCCGGAGTGGACGGTTGCGGGCCGGGCGCCGACTCGGCCGCGCACGGCGGGCTCAACCTGTCCCAGTGGTACCTGAAGAACATGAAGGACTACAGCGACGCCCACGGCGGCAAGCGTTATCTCGACTACTTCGACCAGCACTTCTACCCGCAGATCAGCGGCGACAAGACGCCCGAGGCCAACGCCCTGCGGCTGCGGTCCATCCGGTCGCTGTGGGACCCGACCTACGTCGAAGAGTCCTGGATCGGCCCGAGCGGCGTCAACGCTCCCCCGCTGCAGTTCATCCGCACGATGAAACAGTGGGTCGCGCAGTACAACCCCGGCACCAAGACCGCCATCACCGAGTACAACTGGGGTGCGCTGGACGACATCAACGGCGCCCTGGCCGAGGCCGACATCCTCGGCGTCTTCGGCCGGGAGGGCCTCGACCTCGCCACGATGTGGGGCGAGCCCAAGCCGACCGACCCGGGCGCGTACGCGTTCCGGATGTACCGCAACTACGACGGCGCGGGCAGCCGGTTCGGCGACGTCAGCGTGTCGGCGACGGCCGCCGATCAGGGTCAGCTGGCGGTGTACGCGGCGCAGCGGTCCTCCGACCAGGCGCTGACCGTCATGGTCGTCAACAAGACCGGCGGCGACCTGACCTCGCCGCTGTCGGTGGCCGGGTTCGACAACGCCGGTGCGGCACAACGGTTCACCTACAGCCCGGCGAACCTGAACGCCATCGTGCGCGGCGGCGATCTCCCGGTGAGCGACGGCCGCGTCGACGCGACCTACCCGGCGAACTCCATCACGCTGCTGGTCCTGCCGGCGGCCGGGTGCTCGGCGAGCCTGCAGGTCAACGGCGGCTGGGACACCGGGCACGTCGCGACGGTGACGGTCACCAACCACCGCCGCACGCCGCTCACCGGCTGGCGGGTCGGCTGGACCTGGTCCGGCGACCAGCAGGTCACCAACTCGTGGAACACCACCCTGAGGCAGACCGCCGCGAAGGTGGTCGCCGCGGACGCGGGCTGGAACGGCCGGATCGGGGCGGGCGGCAGCACCACCTTCGGGTTCCAGGCGACCGGTGCGGCACCCCCGCCGACGTTGACCTGCACCCCGACCTGAGGCAATCCGCTCCCGCGCGGGTGCCGGGCCTGGCACGATTACCGGTATGCCCGACGACACCGAACTGAGGTTGCGCATCACCGGCGAGGACTCCGAGACGCGGCTGCGCGCCCTGCACCGCTGGCTGGGCCGCGAGGACGACCTGCGCGGCCGGGTGGCGCTGCGGAACCGGCCGGTCGCGCCCGGGGAGATGGGCGGGGTGGCGGACGTGCTCACCGTGGCGCTGGGGTCCGGCGGGGCCGCGGCGGTGCTGGTCCACGCGATCTCCCGGTCGGTGAGCACGTGGCTGACCCAGTCGCGCTCCGACGTGACGGTCACCATGACCACCACGACCGGCACCGAGACCCGGGAGATCACGGTGGACGCCCGCCGGGCGCGTGACCCCGAGGCCGTCATCCGCGAAGCCAAGGACGCCTTCTCCGCGGACCGGACCGATCCGCGCTGAGGGACAGTGTGGACGAGCCCTGGTTCCCGGACGCGGCCGCGTCGCGGGCGGTGCTGATCGGCGTCAGCCGGTACGAGTCGGCCGAACTGCCGTCGATCCCCGCCGTGTCCGCCAACCTCGACGACCTGCGCGCGGCGCTCACCGACCCGGCGCTCGGTTCGGTGGCGGCGAGCGGCTGCCGCGTGCTCGGGGACGACGCGACCAAGGCCGGCGTGGGAGCGGCCCTCACCGAGGGCAACACGCAGGCGGCCGACCTGCTGCTGGTGTACTACGCCGGCCACGGCGTGGTCGACGACGACGGGCTGCTGCACCTGGCGCTGCGCAGCACCGACGCGGACCAGGCCGGCTGGACCGCCATCCCGATCACCCTGCTGCAGCGCGAAATCGGGCGCGCCCGGGCCCGGGCCCGGGTGCTGGTGGTGGACTGCTGCTTTTCCGGTCAGGCGGCCGAGGCGATGGCCGCACCGGGCGGTCTGGTGGCCGGCCAGCTCACCATCACCGGCGGCTACACCCTGACCTCGTCGGCGTCCAACCAGCCGTCCCACGCCCCTCGCGGAGCCAGGTACACGGCCTTCACCGGCGCGCTGCTGAACGCACTGGCCGCCCCGGTGCCGTTGACCATGGACGGCATCTACCGCCACACGGACGAGGAACTGTCCGGCCTCGGGCTGCCCCGCCCCCGGCGCCGGGTGACCGACTACGCGTCGGACATCGCGCTGGTCCGCGGCCCCGTGCGGCGGCGGGGTGGGTCGGTTTCGGGTTCGCGGCCTGGGGTGGAGCCGGCCGCGGGAGTGGAGGCGGCGGCGCCTGCGCCTCGCCGGCCGGAGCCGGGCGCGCGAGCAGAGGCCGAAACGGCGGCCCGCCAACCCGAGCCAAAGCCGGCCACGCGAACCGAGGCCGCGGCGCCGGCGAGCCCCGCGCACCAAGCCGAACCCCCGACCCGCCAGCCGGAGTCTGAGCCGGCCGCGCAAGCCGAGGCCGAACCCGCGCCTCGCCAGCCCGAACCAGAACCGGCCGCGCAAGCCGAACCCGAAACCGCGGCCCGCCAACCCGAGCCAAAGCCGGCCACGCGAACCGAAGCCGCCGCGCCGGCAAGCCCCGCGCACCAAGCCGAACCCCCGCCTCGCCAGCCCGAACCAGAACCGGCCGCGCAAGCCGAACCCGAAACCGCGCCCCGCCGCCCCGAGCCCGCCTCGGCTCCCCCACACCAGCGGCGACCCGTGGCTGCTCCGCCGTTGCCCGGCGGGGCCCTGTGCACCTTCTCCTTCGATCCGCCCGGCCCGGCCGCCTGGCCCAAAGCCCTTGTCCCCGGCGGGACCTTCGTCGTCACGGCCGTTCTCGCCTGGATTGCCTTCACCGATCCCTCCCGCAACGGCGACCCGGGGATCCTCGAGATCGTGGTCGCCATCTTCTTCGGCGGCGCTCTCTCCATCGGCGCCCTCGCGTCCGCCTTCCAGGTGCTCCGGATCCTGTACGACCAAGCGCGACGACCCGCCTCCCCGTGGACCCGCCTGGAAATCGGCCCGGCCGGACTGGCCGTGACCCGCGACGGCAGCCGGCACGAGGTGGCGTGGCCGCAGATCGAACGTGTGACGCTCGCCCGGCAGGCGCCCGGGTCCCCGACCGTGGTGCTCGGCCTCCGCGGGAACGTCGTCCTGCCCGGCACCCCCACCCGGAAGGGGCTGGCCGGTCTTGGCCAGTGCCGGCAGTGGTCGGACGTCCTCGCCGCCGCGCGGCGGTTCGCCCCCTCCTCCGTGAGCGTCGAGCGCGACTCCGGCAGGGCTGCGCGTAGCCGTTGATCAGCTCGCCGGATGGTCCGGCGGCTCGGGCGTGTCCAGGCTGGTGCGCAACGACACCGGCTCGGGCAGGACCGCGGCCACCACGCCCAGCACCGCGACCCCGGCCGAAATCGCGAAGACGTGGCCGGTCGCGGTGCCGTAAGCCGCCGGGGGTGGGACTCCCTGGGCGGCCGCGACGGCGACTCGGCGGGCCAAAATCGCGCCGAGGACGGCCACTCCGATCGTGCCGCCCAGGGACCTGAAGAAGGACACCGTCGCGCTGGCCGCTCCGACGTCTCGCAGGGACACCGCGTTCTGGACCACCAGCACGAAGTTCTGCAACGTCATCCCGACCCCCACGCCGATCAGCAGCATCGCCGCCGCGATGAGCACCAGCGGGGTCGACTCACCGACGAAGCCCAAGCCCGCAGCCCGCCGAAGCCGCCGCCGATCACGAGCGCCTCGACCCGGTCGTGGACGGTCTCCCGCTCGACGCGTTCGGTGTAGGGATCGGCCGCGTAGTACCCGAACTCCCCGGCGACCCGCCGGTACTGGGCGGCACCGTCCGGACGGAGGCGACGGTCCCGCTCGGTCCGGTACTTCGCGCGCAGGACCTCGGGATCAAAGCCGAGCTCCTCGGGGGTGAAGCGGTCCATGCGGTCCCTTCCGGCGCCGATTAAGTCAACTGCTTGACTTAGGTTAGCGCAAAGATTGCCCCGGAAACCACCCGGTCATGGTGAATCTCCGACCGCCACCGATACGGCCGCCCCTTGCTTGAGACCGGACTCGTCAGCGCATCGCGGCCTGGAGCCGAGCGGCGCGCGCCCGGGCGTCGGGCCCGGCGGGCGTGCAGAATTCCGTCACCATCGCCAGGATCCGGCCGGCCGCCGCGTCGGGGGAAGCCGTCAGGTCCGGGCTGGAGGCCACCGTGATGCCGCGGGTGCCCGCCTCGTCGCTCATGCTCCAGGTGTTGTACCCGGGCACGTCGCCGCCGTGTCCCCACACCGCGGGCGCACCCGGGCCGCAGATCGCGGCCAGCGAAATCCGCATCAGCCCGAGCCCGTAGTCGACCAGACCGCCTTCGCCCGGCCAGGGAACCGTGGTCTTCATCTGCGCCAGCAGATCGGCCGGCAGCAGCGAGCCGCCGAGCAAGGCGTCGAAGAAGCGGTTCAGGTCGGCCGCGCTCGAAATGATGTTGCCGGCCCCGAAGTAGCGGCTGAGGTTGTAGGCCGTGACGTCCGTCAGCCCGCGCGGCGCCGGGTAGAGCTGCTCGTAGCCGCGGATCGCCGGGCGGGGCACCAAGGGGAAGTCGCGGGGCAGGAACGTGTCCGTGAGGTGCAGCGGCCCGGTGATCCAGTCGGCGAGCACCTGCTCGAACCGGCGGCCGGTGAGCTTCTCCACCAGGAGGGCCAGCACGTTGTAGCCGGTGTTCGAGTACGACCAGCCGGTGCCCGGCGGGAACACCAGCGGCTGCACCGTGCTGTCGTGGATCGCCTCGACCTCGCCGAAGTGCACGAACCGTTCGGTGTCCACCTCTTCGAGGGTCGTCCAGGTGTACTGCGGCGCCAGGTCCCGCGGCACGCCACCGGTGTGCTGCAGCAGCTGCCGTACGGTGATCGGCTCCGGGTAGGGCAGCAGGCCGGGCAGGTACTTCGCGATCGGCTCGTCCAGCCCCAACCGGCCCTTCGCGGCGAGCTTCAACACGAGCGTCGCCGTGAACGTCTTGGACACGCTCCCGATGCGGAACCGCCCGCCGGTGTCCGGCTTCGCGCCGGTGACGACGTCGGCGACGCCGGCCCGCCCGTGCCACCGCCCGGCCGGATCCGCGGCGACCGCGATCATCCCCACGTTCCCGGCGCGCACGGCCGCCTCCAGCGCGGCCTGCCGCGGGTCCGCCGCCGCAGCGGCGGTACCGGTGCCGGCGACCAGCAGCACGGCACAAGCGGCGGAAACGACCCATCGGCGCATGATTCCCCCCGGTGTCCGCGGTCCCCCGACGGTAGCGCAAGACCGGCCGCCGGGTCACCGGCCGGACGGCGCAGCACGGTGACCTTGATGGGTGGCTTCACCGGCAGCGGCGCGAGGATGGCGAAGGTGCGCTCGGTCCCCGGTAGGACGTCGGACGGCAGCTTGTCGCCGATGTTCAGCACGCCGGTTCGCCAGGCCGAGGATCAGCTCGCGGTCTCGGTGGTCCATCGGAACTCCTTTCCTCGCCGTCCATGCTCGGCGAGGAAGCCGGCCCGCGGACACCGGTGACCCGGCCCGAACTGCCCACCGGTCGGCCGGCGATCTCCAGCCGACCGGCGGGCGCGCTCGTGCTACCGCTTGAGCAGCACGGAGTTCACCAGGGCCGAGGCGGCCTGCTTCTGGGCGTGCGAGCTGTCGACTTCGATCGTGTACGCCCCGAGCGTCCGGAACTGCCGCTCCGGAAGCGGGTCATCGGGGAAGGGCGGGCTTTGCGCGGCCCTGCTGGTCAGCGACACGGTCAAGGAGAAGCAGCCGGGGTCGAGCGGGGCCGGCTTCCGTTCGAGGTCGGGGCAGAGCACCAGGGTGTTGGTCTCGGCCTCGCTGGTGAACGTCGCGACCTTCTGCCCCGCGGGGATCTGCAGCGACTTCAGCGGGGAGTCGATCACCGGTGGCGTGGTGCGGATCTTGCCCAGCAGCGCCAGCATGTCCGCCGCTGTCACCGGCTTCGTGGTCGTCACCCGGATCCAGCGACCGGGTCCGTCCTGCCACATCACGCCCTGCGGGTGCGGGATCTGGCCGGCGTCCGACGGTTTCGCCTTCAGCGCGCTGCTCGGCGCGGTGCCGTCGCGGACCTCGATCTGGAACGCGTACCGATGCGCTTGCCCGTAGTGCACGGTGCCGAACTGCGGCTGGATGGCCCAGAACAACAGGCCCCAGGAGCTGTCCTCGAGGCTCACGGCCGGCGCGGTCGGCAGGAGCGGCTCGGTGGCCGGAGCCCCGCTCGCCGAGGCGGGCGGGGCATTCAGGCGCGACGCCGGCGGTACCGTCGTGGCCCCCTGGCCCAGCACCGCGACGGCGCCCACGCCGAGCGCGGCCACGGCGAGCGTCACCGCGGCGACGCCGGCGATGCGGCGACGCCGGAGCCGTTTGGTGGCTCCCGCGAAGACGGCCTCCGGGTCGGGCGCCAAGGATTCCTGTGCGCGCAAGGTGCGGCGCAACGCGTCGAGGTCGGTCATCACTCTCTCCTCTGCCCCGGGCCGTCGCCGCGGGAAAACCCTTCGAACTGCACACCCTCAAGACGCCGCTGCTCCGGCGAACTGTTGCGGTGGCTTGCGGATTCCGGAGGCGGTCGCCCGGTCGCCGGGAATTTTCCGCGGCGGCGCAACAGCCCGCCGGGGTCCCGGCGTCTGAGTTGTGTGCACTTCGAAGAGTTCGCGCGCGAGGAGCTGCCTGACCTGGTGCGGTTCGCGGCCGTCCTGACCGGCGACCGCGAGCTGGCGCAGGACGTGGTGCAGGACGCGCTGGTGCGCGCGCACCAGCAGTGGCGCCGGGTGGCGGCGACCGACCGGCCGAAGCTGTACCTGCGGAAAATGGTCGTCAACGGCTACCTCTCGTGGCGGCGCCGCTGGTACCAGCGCACGGTCCGGACCACCGCGGACGTCACGGGGTACGAGGAAGCGGCCACGCCCGACCACGCGGACCGGGTCGCCGAGGCCGACCGGCTCGCCCGGTTGCTGGCCGCCCTCTCGCGCTCGCAGCGGGCCGCGATCGTCCTGCGCTTCTACGAAGACTTCGACGACCGCGAGATCGCCGAGGTGCTCGGGTGCGCGACCGGAACCGTGCGCAGTCACATTTCCCGGGGGCTCGGCGCCCTCCGCCTCCAGCTCGCGGACGGCGAGCAGATCACCTGCTGACCACCCCGACATTCCCGCGGAAGGCCACACACCGGGCGGGCCAGCACACGGACGCCAACCTGGTCTGGGCCCCGGCTACAACACGGTCACCGGCCTGGGATCCCCGACCAGAGAGCTGATCGAGTCCTTCCGCCGCCACAGACGTCGATGGTCGGCACGATCCGCGCGCTGTTCACGCAGGCGCCGGCCGGCCCTCGTCGTCGCCTTCGTCTTCGCGTCGGCCGCGTACCGCCGCAAGATCTCCTAGCGCTCTGGCACCGCGGCCGTCCGGGCACCCGGCTCCCGGAGAGAGCCGAGGCAGCTCACCGACAGCCACACCAGCGACCCACCGGCCACGACGTGGACGACGCTGGTGAGCGGGGTGTCCGGCAGCCGCGCCGCGATCGCCAGCACGGGCACGGCGACGACGTACCCCACCGCCGGGACGCGCGGGTGGATCCCGGCGCGCAGCATGGCCACCCCGAACAGCACCGTACCCGCGGCGAAGATCAGCGCACTTCCCAGCAGAGCGACCATCGTCGGGCCGCGGAGCGGCTGCTCGCCGAGGAAGAACAGCACCAGGTTCAGCGTGAACGCCGCGCCACCGAACAGGCCGAGGCCGACGGCGTTCGCCGTGTAGGCCACCACGCCGAACGGGCCGGCCGCGGTGGCCTGCCGCAGGTGGAGCACGGTGAGCAGCGGGACGGTGAACGCCGGGGAAAGGCCGAGCACGATGCTCGTCGGCGCGCTCTCGCCGGTGAACGCCTCGATCGCGCCGGGGACGGCGATGGCGAGGCCGGCGAGCACGCCGCACCAGGCACCCAGTCTGGTCAGCATGGGGATTCTCCTTGGGACATCGACGTTTCCGTGAACGGTAGGAACCACGCCCGGCCCGGCGGAAGTGCCGGACGGCCGGTGACCGGGTGGCCACCCGGCACGTGCCGTCCGGCCGGAATCCGGTCCCGGAGGCGGCGCACGGCCGTAGGCTCGGGTGATGACGCGGATCGTGCCGTGGGTTTCCGGTGCCGTGTACGGGATCGTGCTGCTGGCCGGGCTGTACTACGTCCTTGCCGGCCTCAGCCCCTCGAACGGGCTTCGGCTCGCCGGCTTCGTCGCCGGGATCGGAGCCCTGTTCGCGCTGGACGCCGTCGAGCGGCGGGTGGCCCGCGGGCCGGGCGCCTTCCTCGTCGCGCGGCTGGTGCTGTTCTTCGCGGTCGCCGCGCTCGACGAGTCGGGGTTGTCGCGGGTGCTGTTCGTGCTGGTGCCGTTCGCCGCGTACCTGACGTTCGGGCGCACCGCCGGGCTCGTGCTCGGCGGGCTGTGCCTCGCGGTGCTCGCCGCCGGGTTCGCGGTGTGGGTGCCCGGCTGGTACACCGACACCGACGCCGTGTCCGACGTGCTCATGTTCACCGTGGGCCTGGTGCTGGCCCTCGCGATGGCCGACGTCGCGGTCCGGGAACGGCGGGCCGCGGCGCGGGTCGCCGAGCTTTCCGCCGCGGCCGAACGCAACCGGCTGGCCCGCGACATCCACGACAGCCTCGGCCACCACCTGACCGCCGTGTCCATCCAGCTGGAGAAGGCGGCCGCGTTCGCCGGCCGGGACCCGGACGTCGCCGGCCAGGCGCTGGCCGACGCGCGCCGCTCGGTGGGGCACGCGCTCGAGGAAGTCCGGACGTCGGTCGGCACGCTGCGGTCCGGCGGGCGGTCCCTGGTCGGCGCGCTCACCGAGCTGGGCGTGGCGCTCGACGTGCACGGCGAGGAACCCGGCCTCGACCCCGCCACGGTCACCACGCTCTTCCGGGGCGCGCAGGAGGCGGTCACCAACGCCCGCCGGCACGGGCGAGCCGGCCGGATCCGGGTTTCGGTGACCTTCGGCGCCGCCACCAGCCTGGTCGTCACCGACGACGGCCGCGGCTTCGACCCCGCCGCGCCTCGGGCGGGGTTCGGGCTGCTCGGCCTGCGGGAGCGCGCCGCGCTCGTGGGCGGCACCGTGACGGTGGACAGCGAGCCGGGCCGCGGCACCCGGGTCACGGTGGTCGTGCCGTGAGCGTGCGGGTGCTCGTGGTCGACGACCAGCGGCTGGTCCGCGAGGGCATCGCGTCCCTGCTGGACATCCAGCCGGGGATCGCGGTGGTCGGCACGGCGGCCACCGGCCGGGAGGCGATCGAGCAGGCCCTCGCGCTCGGCCCGGACGTGGTGCTGATGGACGTGCGGATGCCGGAGATGGACGGCGTCGACGCGGTCGCCGTGCTGCGCCGCCGCGCCCCGGACTGCCGGGTGGTGATGCTGACGACGTTCGACGACGAGGAGTACGTCGTGCAGGCGCTGCGGGCGGGGGCGGCCGGCTACCTGCTGAAGGACCTCCCGGCCGCGGAGCTGGCCGAATCGGTCCGGCTGGCGCACGCCGGCGTCACCCAGCTCGATCGCGCGGCCGCCCGCCACGTCGCCGCGGCGCTGTCCGGGCACCCGGCGCCCCCGGACGTCCTGACCGCCCGCGAGACGGAGGTGCTGCGCATGGTCGCGACCGGGGCGACGAACCGCGAGATCGCGGCCCGGCTGTTCCTCAGCGAGGGCACGGTGAAGAACCACATCTCCCGCATCCTCGGCCGGCTCGGCCTGCGCGACCGCACCCAGGCGGCCGTCTACGCCCGCGACCGGGGCCTCATCTGAGCGGGGCGCCGGATCCAGCCGCGGAAACTCAGTCTTTGGTCTGAGAAAAGCTGCCGGAAATCCCCGTTTTTCGCCTGAGGACAATAAGCGGTGCAGCCGCGTAACGTCATTTCCGGCCACGGCGAAACGGGAGGTCCGACCATGAACGACGACCGGGAATCCGCAGTACCGGCGACGCTTCGGCGCAAGGGCAGGTTCGGCGCGCTGCCGAAGATCGACGTCGTCGGGCTCACCATCGATCTCGCGGTGGCCACGGCGGTTCTCCTCGTGCTCACCAAGACGACCGGCGGCCGGCGGGACGAAGCCGCCTGACGCCGGAACCGGTCGGGGGGGGGGAAACCGGGGGGGAAACCCGGGAGGCCCCACCCCACCCGGGG